>JBKJRK010000504.1:0-3185 GCA_046593135.1 Tepidisphaeraceae bacterium
CTTTGAACCTGCGAGACGCTCTTGGCGAAGCGTCCTTCAGCCACGTCGCGCTCGATGAACGACGCCTGCCGGAACTCACGCAGCGCCGCCTCCACGTTCTTGAGTTCCAATTCGAACGCAGCGGCCTCCTCCGGCTCCGGTCCCGACTTGGCCACTTCCGAGGCGGTGGCGTCGTAGCTCTTCTGCAATTCGCCGGCGGCTTGCGCGATTTGCTCGCGTTTGACCACGTAATTCGGCCGCTCGTTCAGCCATCGCCGCAGGTCGGCGATCTCGAGGTCCACCGGGTTCATCGTCGGCCGCACGATTTCGTTGGCGAAGCGGACGGCGTCGAATTGGCCCGGCGTGCCCGAGCGAATCGCGTCGAGCACCTGCCCGGCTAGGCCGGTGTTCTGCTTCAGCTGCGCGAGCCCGTCAAACCCCTCGTCGCCCAGTCGCACTGCCGACACCGCTTCGCGGCGGAGCACCGCGCCGAAGCCGTGGACGATCGGGTCCTGCGACGATTCCAGCGCCGCCGCCCGCTCGTCGAGCTCTTTCCAGTCGCCGTTCGACGCGTCGGCTTGTTGTTCGATGACCGGGTGCAGCCGGAGGATGCGGTCGATGCGGTGCGCGAGGCTCGCGGGGGCCGGCAGCGGCGTGGCGGTCATCGTGCTCGGACGCGACAGGGCCGTCGAAACGGTCGGGTTCGGACGCACGCCTTCGAGCAGTTGCGTGACGTAGCCGGCGGGCTGTTGCCAGCCGCGCCGGTCGAAGGTCTTCTGAAGCTCGCGCAGCTTAGCAAGTTGCGGCCAACTCTCCGGGGCCAAAGCTTGTTCGACGCGATGAAGCGACGCGACCGCGGAACGGGCGCGAAAAAAATCGAGAAACCCGAGCGGCCGCGGTGCGGTGCCGCGGCAGTCGACGTTCGCGCGCTCGACTTCGGCGACGCCGTCGGCGATGCGCGTCAGGTGCGGGTCGGCGGCGAACCGCTCGCGGCGCTGCGGCTCGGCAAGCCCCGCCACGACCGACCCGAACCAGCCGGCCCTGGCTTTGCAGAGTTCTTCCCGCGCCGCGGTTTCGAGCATCGCCAGCACGCCCAACCCGCCTCCGACGAGCACAAGCAGCGCGACGAATTGAACGACCCGCCGTTTGAATTTCGACGGCGCCTTAGGCGCCCTCACGCGCGCCATCCGCGCCGAAGAAGCCCCGGCCACGCCCTTCGTTTTACCCTTCCCCGGCAAGCGGAGGTGCGGCACCTTCATCCGCGGCGGAGCGAGGCCGTCGACGATCTTGCACACCCCGGCCACCGTCGCGGCCCGCGGGCTGATCGGGTGCGTCAGCAAATCGGTGCACAGTTGCCGCCACGCCTCCGCCTTATCGCCCAGCTTCTGCCAAGCCGCGTCCGGCGGCGGCGGGAGCTCGCTGTCGACCGGCGGGCGGTGCTGCACGAGCGCGTAAATCAGCGCGCCGATCGCGTGCAAGTCCCCGGCTTCGCCTTCTTTCTGCGCCTTGTAATCTTGCCCCGGATCGCACAACACCGCGCGCAACTCGTCCGCCGGCCCTTTGCCGACCAGCAGCACGTTGCCCGGCTTCAGGTTCGCGTGCGCCCGCCCCGCAATGCGCCGCAACTCTTCCAAGCCGAACAGAACCGAGCGGATGATCGCGTGCAATCCGTTCGCATCCACCGGCACGTGCCCGTCAACCATCTTCTGCGCCGACAAGGCGTGGTAATCCGTGACGTAATACGCCCCGCCTTCGGGCGTAAACCCGGAAGCGTAAATAGGAGCCCAATGGGCGCCCCCGGCGGCGGCAACCTGTCGCTGCACCTGGGCGCGGTCCAAAAAGTATTTGGGCTCCCAGTTGGGTTCGTCAGGATCCGGCTTCGGCGGGTTTAGAATCTTGACCGCGATGCGCCCGGCGGCTTCGCCGCCCACGATCTTGGCGCTGCACACCGACCCGCCAGGGGTGACGTACAGCGGGTCGAGGACTTGGTAAATTCCGAACGTTGCCATCGACGGGGTTAACGACTTGAGACAGAGCCGACGTCACTCTTGGTGTGCGCGACAATCCCTTTACACCGTAAAGGTAATTGTACCGGCACAATAAGGCGCCGGCAAAAACCGCACCCCGATTCTAAGGCGGGTAATGCCCTTAATTCCGCCCCCCGCTGGGATTTCGGGTTGTTTGTAACGGCGGAATGAGCCACTGCTTGTAGCGGTCGCTTCAGAACCCGTTCTTTCGAGGGATTTTCTTTCGGAGGAGCACGTCAGTGCGCAGCGCGTCTAGCAGGCCGTTGAAATACCCTCTTGGAGATTCGGATTCGTCGATGCCCACGCGGATCAGGGTAAAAAGAGTTGACGGCTCTATACCAAACAGTAACCTAACAGTAATGCGCCGTGTGTCGCTTTGCTCAGGATCGCTGCTCTGCGAAGACCTCGGGGAGTGGGCGGAGCGTTGTCCGCATGATCTGGGGGACTGGCTCGATGTGTTTCAGTTGCGAGCGGTGCATGAGTTGCTGTTCGATCCGGCTAGGTCGGGGCCGCCGGCGTATTTGGCAAGGGTGGCGGGGCGACATCGCGCGCGGGGCCGGCCGATCATTTGGATCGATTCGGCCAACTGTCATTATCCGCCTGCGTTGGGGGCGGATGCCCAGCACTTCCACCTCCTTCGACCCAATGCGAACGATCTGACGTGGGTTGCAACGGAATGCCTTCGATGCAGGCATGTCGGTGTGGTGATCGCGGTAATGCCGAATCGACTGACGCGCGTCGAAGTTCGCCGGCTGCAACTCGCCGCCGAGCATGGCGACAGTTTGGGCATTCTGCTGCGGCCGAACCTCGCCAGCGAGGGGGCGCACGTCTATTCCGCCGCGAGTCGATGGCTGATTTCACCCGTGCCGGGCGAACGCACGATTCAGCGTTGGCGTGTCGAGCATGTTCACGGCCACGGAAGGCAATTCGGGGAATCCTTCATCGTGGAGAAGCACCGTGCTACCGCCCAGACGCATTTTGTGCATCCATCTGCCGCACTGGCCGATCACCCGACGGGTGCGGCGGCATCGTGACTGGCATCGTCGCGCGGTGGCGATCATCCGCACGATCGGCCAGCGACGCGTCGTCGTCGATGCGTCGGACGTGGCGAACCGGCACGGCATCAAGCCCGGCATAACCGCCGCCGAGGCACGAGCGATGCACGGCCACCTCTTCTGC
>JBKJRK010000027.1:0-5637 GCA_046593135.1 Tepidisphaeraceae bacterium
GCCACAAAACGGTCAGCCGGACGCCGCCACGAAAATGGCCCGACGTTCAAGTCGGGCCATTTGAGATACTTATATCAGTCGGGGTGATAGGACACCAGTTGAACTTTTTACCGCGGCCGCGCCTCACGTGCCACTGCCAAAGCTGTGACGGATGGGCGCGAACGGATGAAGAAAGACACTGTCACGCCGCTACTTACGGGGCACTATGGTCATATGTAGGTGACATCGAGACGATCCGCTTGTCGCAGGACAAATAGAACGTCTGTCGTCGCAGGTGCCGTGACCCACAACGCGATGCGGCGGCCGCGCGCCGGCGTGGCCGCCGCCTTCGAGTCAGCGTCCGCGAGATGACAGATCAAGATTTAATGCCGAGTTCCCCTGTTGTTCGCTTCGTTCGCCGGACGCGGAGAAGCGGTCGGCGCCCGTCTGAATCGTTGTACGGTCGTGCGCCGAGGGGACGCTGCGCTTCGCCGTCTCGGCGATGAGGTCGGCCTGTTGGGCGAGCGCCTGCCGCCGTCCGGGGTCGGACGTCCGCCCGGCGATGATTTCCAGAACCTGAAGGAGGCGAGCGAGGATCGCGACGTTGCCTTCGGCGTTCTGCCGAATTTGATCGAAGGCGTCGGCAACCAGTCCTGCGAATGTCGGCCCGCGCGCGATCAGGCGCACGCGGCCATCGTCTTTGCGATACGGCGTTTCGACGGCACGCGCGGCGACACGCGCGAGGATCGCGCCAAGGTAATCCACGCAGTTGACGGCGGTGGTGGTGTCGTTGATTCCCGGCGACAGCGCCTTGAGCGCGACATCCACGATCTGCCGGATGCCGTAGGCCGCGTCCTGGTGCACCGTGCGGTGCCGGCCGACGGTGTAGGCGGCGTTCAGCTTCTCGATGGCCTTGTCGTCCGGCTGCTTGCCGGCCACGGATGCCAGCGGAGCGTCTTCAATGACGAACTCGCCGACACCTCGCTCCATCCGTACGACCGACTCGCATTGACGCGCGAGGTCGAACAGGGCATCGGCGTCGATCGACTGAATGTAGCCTGTTTTCAGTGCTGGTATGGTGATCCAGGTGTGGGCCATCACGTCCTTGCTTTCCGCGTCGCCCGCCTGACCGTCGGCGGCTTCGCCCATGCCCTCCGGGAACAATCGATCAACGGCCCGCAACGTCTCCTC
The DNA here is from genome assembly GCA_046593135.1 of Tepidisphaeraceae bacterium. Taxonomy (GTDB): domain Bacteria; phylum Planctomycetota; class Phycisphaerae; order Tepidisphaerales; family Tepidisphaeraceae; genus JBKJRK01. The sequence continues at coordinate 1,171 of JBKJRK010000027.1, forward strand.
GGCCGCGGCGGCGATGACGCTCGACGCCTGGATCGAGGCCGCGGTGTGATGAATGAAGAAGATGAGGAAGCCGATGGCGACGAACGCCAGGACCAGCCCGCCGAGCACCGACAGCGACGGGACGAACAACACTTCGTCCCCGCCGCGAATCGTCCGCAGCACGATGAGGCAATAAGCGAAGACGCCCACGAAGACGCCGAGGACCGACTGGCTGGCGCGGTCGCTCATGAAGTTGCGCAGGATGCGCGACGTGTACTGGCTCGACGCCTGCGCCAGCGCGACGATCGTGATCGAGAAGGTGGTGCCGGCGACGGTGATCATCGACCCGGCGATGGCCGCCAACAGCCCGCGCGAGCCGTCGGCCCCGGCCCCGAAGAGCCGGGGGAGGCGATCCGCCAATTTCCAGTCGTAGCCGGCTGCGTCGATCTCGATCAGTCCGACGGCCAGCGCGACCGCCACGGCGACAATGAGCGTCGGGACGAACCAGAGGCTCGCGCGCAAGGTTTCCCAGGCGTTCCGCAGTTTGTGCATCGATATCCCAATCCCGTCAACACGCGAGTGCTTTCCCATCGCTGGACCTATGACCGCTTCCGCGCCGCCGCTCCCGCCCACGCGAGGATCCCACCGCCGACGACGGCGGAGACGAGCGACGCCGCGAGGATGCCGACCTTGGTGGCCGCGAGGTGATCCGCCTGGCCGGGGAACGCAAGGTTGCCGACGAAGAGGGACATCGTAAAGCCGATCCCGCACGGGAACGAGACGCCGACGATCTGCCGCACGTTCGCGCCCTCGGGCAGCGATGCCTTTCCGGTCTTGAGCGCCGCCCACGAAGCGAGCAGGACGCCCACCGGCTTGCCGAGGAGCAAACCGAGCAGTACGCCCCACATGATCGGGCTGCCCAGAGCCGACGCGGCTCCGCCCCGCAGGTCAACGCCGGCGTTGGCCAGCGCGAACAGTGGGACGATCAGAAAGTTCACGGGCATGAGCAGCGCGTGTTCGACGCGCGCCAGCGGCGTTTGGACGCCTTGCGACGCCTCTTCCATCGCCTTGATGGCGTGGGTCTGGTCGCCGGTGATCGTGTCGGGGACCGCACTCACGTCGCGCTCGAAACAGTTGAGCATCTCGCGCATGTAGCCGACGTAAGGTCGCTCTTGAAGTTGCCGACTGGCGGGAATGGTGAACGCCAGCAGCACGCCGGCGATCGTGGCGTGGATACCGCTGAAGAGCGTCGCCGCCCAAAGGCCCACGCCGAGCAGGAGGTACGGCAACGGCTGATGCACGCGGAGAATGTTCAGCCCGATGAGCGCGACGAGAAAGATCCCCGCGACCAGTAGTGCGATCCCCGAGATCTGGTTGGTATAGAAGATCGCGATGACCAGCACCGCGCCCAGATCGTCGACGATCGCGATGGCGAGCAGAAACACTTTGACCGACGTCGGCACCGACCGGCCGACGAGCGCGAGGACGCCCACGGCGAAGGCGATGTCCGTTGCCATCGGGATGCCCCAGCCCGTCGCGCCAGGCCCGTTTGCGTTGAAGGCAAAGTAAATCAGCGCGGGGACGACCATGCCGCCGATGGCGGCGGCAATCGGCAACGTCGCGCGCCGGACTGATGCCAACTCCCCGACCAACAGCTCACGCTTGATCTCCAGCCCGACGAGAAGGAAGAAAATCACCATCAGGCCGTCATTGACCCAGTGCTCCAGCGACATGGCGTGGGAGTAGCCGCCCACGCCGACCGAAAGTTTGGCGTGCCAGAAATGTGAATAGCTATCGCCCCAAGGCGAATTGGCCCAGGCCAGTGCGGCCAAGGCAGAAACGATCAGAACGATACCGCCGGCCGATTCGGCCGAGAGGAAAGCGTCGACGGGCCGCAGCAGCGGCGCGAGCCGTGACGAAGCGACCGGGGTATTTATTTTGCTCAGCATAGGATTAGACCACTCGACATTGACAGTAATGCCGCGGGGCCAGACGGGCAACGCGATGATCGGCAAGCAGCTGATGGCGGACAGCCGAGGTAGATGTCATGCGAGCCCACTCCGTCCGCCAACCCTACGCCGAGTTGCTCCTGCGGGAGATCAAGACGGTGGAACTGCGGTCGCGGAGGACGACGATCATCGGGGAACGCTTCTACCTCTACGCGGCCGAGGCGAAAACGAAGCGGCCAGTCTGGTCGGAGGATCTGCGTGTTCAGCGTGCTCGGACAGGAGCACGGGCCGGGCTCAGCACGTGGCCGCACGCGGGCGAGACGGTTTGAAAACGGCCATTCACGCGCCCGCGCCTTCGCTCGCCGTGACCCGCGTGAGGCCTTTCTTTCCGATCCATCCCAGCATCGCCATGACGGCGATCGTGAGCGCCGCCCCGGCCGCGAGAAGCCACGGGTCCTGGTCGAGCGGCGCGTCCACGTTGGTCAGTCGGGAGGCGACGAAGACGAGGATCGCGGTTCGAGGTGCCATGCCCAGCACCGTCCCCACACCGTATGCGAACGGCGGCACGCGAATGGCTGCCATCGTCACATTGGTGAGGGAGAATGGGGCGATCGGGGCGAGCCGCACGAGTGAGACGACCAGCAGGACCTTGGCAAAGCCGCCGGCCGTCACCGCGGCGTGAACCGCCTGCCATGTCGGCGACTCGCTGACCAGGGCCATGACCCGCCCGCCGTCCGCGGCCCGGGCGAGCACGTAGCCGACCAGCGCCGCCGCGAGGAAGCCGCCGAGGCTGGCCGTCAGCCCGACCGACAATCCGAACGACCACCCGCACAGAGTGGAGAGCGCGTAGGTCGGGACCAGTGCCACGCCGCCGGCCAGCGCGAACGCGCCCGCACACAGCGCGGGACCGACGAGCGGATGGGAGCGAAGCCAGGGGGCGATGACGCCCAGGCGTCCGTAGATCACCAGCGCGCCGATGCCCGGCAGGACCGACACCGCTACGGCGAGCAGGCCGGCGGGGCCGAGACGGCGCAGGAAACGGAATGCACGGCGCGGCCGCGAGAGAGGCGCCGCCGTTGAAGTCACGGCGATACACGGAGCGCTATTCTCGATCACGAGGAAAGCTCGACTGGGCAGGAAGTGGATCCGATATCTGCCGCTCCCGGTCAAAAACATCAATGACGCTGGTCGTTCAGCTTGCCGAGAGTGCTGTCGAGCATCCGTTGCAGCTTCTTCGCGGCCCCTTCAAGCGCCTCGTCCAACGTCGCCGCATCATCGGTCACCGCGATCGGCTGCATGCCGCCGAGCCGCGCTTCCATCATGCAGTGAAGGTCGTTCTCGCCGGCCTTCTTCCCGTTCACGTCATTCAGATGCACTTCCACCCGCGTGATCCGCTCGCCGAACCGGCCGAGCGCGGCTTCGACGACTTTCTCGACGTGATGGTTCAGGTCGTCGCTCCCTTTGATATTGTGGTCGGTGCTCACTTGAACTTGCATGACGTGATCCCTGTCCGTGAAACGCCCCGTCCGCGAAAACGCCTATACTCTCACCTTGTCCCAGTTTACGCCTGCCCTCCATCCGCCGTAACCGTTAATGTCCGCGCAATGAACGGAACTTCTGCATGAACAACGTGATCCGACTGGTCGGCCCCGAACAGGCCATCGAAGTCTTCGGTATCCGCCTCGTCGGCATGAACGCCGAGAATGGGAAGAAGCTCCTATTCACGCTGGTCTTCATCGCGTTGACCATCCTGATGGGATATGTGTTGCGGGCCTTGGCGCGCTGGGCGCTCGGCGGGCGCGGCCACGAGCGCGTCGAATTCTGGGCCCGACAAGGAATCAAGCTGGGCTTGGCGATCTTCCTGATCCTGGGGATCGCGTCGATCTGGTTCAACGACCCGACGCGCCTGGCCACCGCCTTCGGCCTCGTCAGCGTCGGCCTTGCGTTCGCGCTGCAAAAGGTCGTCACCGCGCTGGCGGGCTACTTCGTGATCCTGCGCGGCAAGACGTTCAACGTCGGCGACCGCATCGTCATGGGCGGCGTGCGCGGCGACGTGATCGCGCTCGACTTCACGCAGACCACCATCATGGAGATGGGCCAGCCGCAACCCGTCCAGGGCGCCGACCCGGCGATGTGGGTGCATAGCCGGCAGTACACCGGGCGTGTCGTCACCGTCACCAACGCCAAGATATTCGACGAGCCGATCTACAACTACACGCGCGACTTCCCGTACCTCTGGGAGGAGATGGTCCTGCCGATCGCCTACACCGCCGACCGCGAGCGCGCCGAACGCATTCTGCTGGAGGTCGCCGGTCGTCACACGGTGCCGATCAGCGAGTTGGGCGGCGACGCCCTCCAAGAAATGCAACGCCGCTACGTGATGAAGTCGTCGGAGATGAAGCCGACCGTGTACTACCGCTTGACCGACAACTGGCTGGAGCTGACCGTGCGCTTCATTGTCAAGGACCACGGCATCCGCGGGCTGAAGGACGCGATGAGCCGCGACATCCTCAAGGCGCTCGACGAGGCCGGCATCGGC
>JBKJRK010000033.1:0-4852 GCA_046593135.1 Tepidisphaeraceae bacterium
GCAGCGCTGGCCGCGGAGGTGCGGGCGTCGGGCGACACGGTGCGCGGGGCACAAGTTTTCCAGCGGGCCGAGATGAGCTCCGTTACCTGCCACCCCGTCGGCGGCACGGGCGGCCACGTCGGACCGGACCTCAGCAACGTCGGGACGGCCCAGACGCTCGAATTCATCACCGGTGCGATCCTGATCCCCAACCGCGAAGTGAAGGAAGGGTACGTCTCGCACGAGATCGTCACGAAAGCGGGTGATCGTTATCAGGCGTACGTCACCCGTGAAGACGCGCAGGAGGTCTTGATCCGCGACATCGCAACGGACAAGCCCGTGCGACTCCGCACCGACGCGATCGCCCGCCGGCGACAGATCGGCTCGGCAATGCCGCCGGGGCTGACCAACGGGCTGACGCGTGGCGAGTTGCGCGACCTGATCCGCTACCTCGGATCGCTCGGTCACGCCGGCGAATTATTGCCGTAAAGCTCGATCGATGCATAAGAAACGAACTTCGACCACGCCGCCGCGTTATAGTGGTAATGTATGATGCGCCCGTCGCACGTGACGAAGTTGCACGAGGATGCTTTCTATGGAATTTGGTCGCGAACGCCAAGCCCTGATCACCCGCCGACAGTTCTTCGGCCGCACCGCCGGCGGCATCGGCACGGCCGCGCTTGCGTCGCTGCTGAACCCGCGTTTGTTTGCCGCGGACGCCAAACCGGCGGCGGCCATGCACGGCGTCCTCGACGCGCTGCATTTCGCGCCGCGGGCGAAGCGGGTCATCTATCTGTTCATGTCCGGCGGGCCGAGCCACATCGACCTGTTTGATTACAAACCCAAGCTCCAGGCGCTCAACGGCACCGAACTGCCCGGCAGCATCCGCATGGGCCAGCGCGTGACGGGCATGACCTCCGGCCAGGCGTCGTTCCCCTGTGCGGCGCCGATCTTCAAATTCGAACAGCACGGCAAATGCGGCACGTGGGTGAGCGAATTGATGCCGCACGTTGCGAACATCGTGGACGACATCGCGGTCATCAAATCGCTCCATACCGAAGCGATCAACCACGACCCGGCGACCACGTTCATCCAAACCGGCAGCCAGCAGCCCGGCCGGCCGAGCATGGGTGCTTGGCTGAGCTACGGGTTGGGGAGCGAGAACCAAAACTTGCCGGCGTTTGTTGTCTTGATCAGCCAAGGGAGCGGGAACAAGACCGACCAGCCAATTTTTTCGCGGCTGTGGGGCAGCGGATTTTTACCGAGCGAGCATCAAGGCGTGCGATTCCGCGCGGGCGGAGACCCGGTGCTTTATCTGTCAAACCCGCCGGGTATCGATACCGCGACCCGCCGGCGGATGCTCGATGGTGTGGGCGAGCTGAACCGCATGTCGGAAAAAGCCTTCGGCGACCCGGAAATCAACACGCGAATCGCCCAATACGAGATGGCGTATCGCATGCAGGCGAGCGTGCCGGACTTGACGGACCTGTCGGGCGAATCCAAAAAGACGTTAGACGCTTACGGCCTGGACGAAACCGGCAACCACCCGACCGACGGCGGGTTCGCGCGCAACTGCTTATTGGCCAGGAGGATGGCCGAGCGCGACGTGCGGTTCATCCAGCTCATGCACCGCGGCTGGGACCAGCACGGCAGCCTGCCTCAGCAGATTCGCGGCCAGTGCAAAGACGTTGACCGGCCCGCCGCCGCTCTCATCAGCGACCTCAAGCAGCGTGGACTACTCGATGACACGCTCGTGATCTGGGGCGGCGAATTTGGCCGCACGGTCTACAGCCAAGGCGCCCTCACCGCCACCGACTACGGCCGCGACCACCACGGCCGGTGCTTTACGATGTTCGCCGCGGGCGGCGGGATCAAGCCGGGGATCGTGTACGGCGAAACCGACGATTACTGCTATAATATTGTCGAAAACCCCATTCACATTCATGATTTCAACGCGACGATTCTCCGGCTCATGGGTATTAATCATGAGCGGCTGACCTTCAAGTTCCAAGGTCGCGACTTCCGCCTAACCGATGTGCACGGACACGTGGTGAATGGTATCCTCGCCTGATGGCCCTACTCGGCGAGGTCAGTCGCTTTGACCGATAATGCCGTGTGAAAAAAGAACACGGGGAATGCCCCGCACGATGACATGACTTCAAATTTCAGATCCATTTTCACATTAGTAATTATTGGGATCGTACCTGCGCGGGTGGGTGCAGATCCCGCTGCCGCGCCGAAGGTTGAGTTCAACCGCGACGTGCGGCCGATCCTGTCGGACACGTGTTTCAAGTGTCACGGCTTCGACAAGAACGCCCGCAAGGCGGACCTGCGGCTGGACATCCGGGCCGAGGCTATCACGCCGCGGCACGGCGACAACCACGTGACGCCGATCGTGCCCGGCGACCTCGCGCACAGCGACGTGTGGAAGCGGATCAGCACCGAAGACAAAGACGACCTGATGCCGCCGCCCGATTCGCACCTGGTGCTGACGGCCCAGCAGAAGGAAACAATCCGGCTGTGGATCGAGCAGGGGGCGGAGTACCAGCCGCACTGGTCGTTCCTGCCCGTCAAGCAACCGCCGGCGCCGACCCCGAAGCGCGCGGAATGGGTGAAGAACCCGATCGACGCATTCGTCCTCGCGCGGCTTGAAGCCGAGGGTTTGCAGCCGACCGGCGAGGGGGACAAGCGGCCGCTCCTACGGCGGGTCACGTTCGACCTGACCGGCCTCCCGCCGACGCCGGCGGAGGTGGCGGCGTTTGTCGCCGATGCGTCGCCGGACGCGTATGAGAAAGTCGTCGACCGGCTGCTCGCATCACCCGCCTACGGCGAGCGGATGGCGGTCGAGTGGCTCGACCAGGCCCGCTACGCCGACACCCACGGGTTCAACAACGACACCTACCGGTCCATGTGGCGCTGGCGCGATTGGGTCATCGACGCCTACAACACCAACAAGCCGTACAACGCGTTCATCACCGAGCAACTCGCCGGCGACCTTCTGCCCAATGCCACGCTCGACCAGAAGATCGCCTCGGCGTTCAACCGCAACCACGTGATGAACAGTGAGGGCGGGATCATTGAGGAAGAGTACCGCGTCGAATACGTCGCCGACCGCACGTCGACCGCCGGCACGGTGTTCATGGGCCTCACGCTCCAGTGTGCCCGTTGCCACGACCACAAGTACGACCCGCTTACGCAGAAAGAGTACTACCAACTCTTCGCGTTTTTCGACCAGCTCGCGGAAAAAGGCCAGATCGCGACAACGGTTGATTCCGACCCGCTGATGAAGGCGCCGACGAAGGCCCAGCAGGCGGAACTCGCGGCGCTGGCCACGCAGATTGCTGCGCTGGACGAGACCCGGAAGGCGCGCGTCGCGGCGGTCGAGCAAACGCGGGCGCAGTGGGAGTTGGCGCTCGCCGAACAGATCAAAGCCCCGCCCACGCCGCCGGCCGAAGGGCTGTTGGTTCATTTGTCGTTGGACGACGCGACGGGCAATGAACTCGTCAACGCGGTCCGGCCGCAGGTCAAGGCAAAGCTGAACGGCAAGCTGGAAGCCGCCGCGGGCAAGGTAGCCGGGGCGCTGAAGTTTGACGGCTCGACGTTCGTCGACGCCGGCGACGTCGCCAACTTCGAGCGGACGGACAAGTACAGCTACGGCGCGTGGGTCCTGCCGGACACCACCGAAGCGATGACGATCATCGCGCGAATGGACGACGCCAGCGCCAGCCGGGGCTATGACCTGATCCTCAGCGGCGGCAAGCCGGAAGTGCACCTGGTCAACACGTGGCCGGCCAACGCGATTCACGTTGTCGCGAAACAGCCGTTGTCGCCGGGGCAGTGGCATCACGTTTTTGTCACCTACAACGGCTCGGCCAAGGCGGCGGGGCTGAAGCTTTACGTCGACGGGATGCCGGTCGAGGTCGAGGTCACGCACGACACGCTCACCGAAACAGCGAAGACCAATTTGCCCCTTCTCATCGGCAAGCGCAGCACGACGATCCCCTTCAAAGGGGTGATCGATGACGTGCGCGTGTACGGCCGCGAACTGACGCCAGACGAAGTGAAACTGACCAGCGGCGCGAAAGCGATCGCGGACATCTTCGCGATCGCCCCGGACCAGCGGACGCCGGCGCAGCGCGACGCCGTCCGCGACCATTACCTGCAAACCGCCGACGCGGAATACAAAGACATCGCCGCCAAACTCGAGGCGGTGCGGAAGCGCGAGGCGGAGCTGAACGCGGCGGTTCCGACGGTGATGGTCATGCAGGACATGACCCCGCCGCGACAGACGCACATTCGGTTGCGCGGCGCGTACGACGCGCCCGGCGAGCCGGTGCAACCCGCCACGCCCGCGTTCCTGCCACCGATGCCTGCCGGGGCGCCGGCCAACAGGCTGGGCCTGGCCCAATGGCTTACCGACCCGTCTAACCCGCTGACGAGCCGTGTGACGGTGAACCGGTTCTGGTACCAGTATTTCGGCGTCGGTCTCGTCAAGACGTTGGAAGACTGGGGCTTTCAAGGCGAATTGCCTTCGCACCCTGAACTGCTCGACTGGCTGGCCACTCACTTTGTCCAGAGCGGTTGGGACGTGAAGGCGCTCCAGCGACTCATCGTCACCAGTGCGACCTACCGGCAGGCGGCCAAGTATGACCCCGCCTTGCTGGAACGGGATCCTGAAAATCGCCTGCTCGCGCACGGCCCCCGTGTCCGATTGTCGGCGGAAATGATCCGCGACTCCGCCTTGTCTCTCGGCGGTCTGCTCGTGCAAAAGCTCGGCGGGCCGAGCGTCATGCCGTACCAGCCGCCCGGGCTGTGGGAAGACGTCGTGGTCGGGGCGAGTTATCCCGGCACCGTCTACACGCAGGGCCACGGC
>JBKJRK010000181.1:0-2537 GCA_046593135.1 Tepidisphaeraceae bacterium
ACCGCGGAAGGGCTCTTCGTTGCGCCCGAAGGCGCGGCCTGTTTCGCCGCCCTCCGTTCCCTCGTGGCGGCCGGAAAGATCGGAAACGACGAGCGGGTGGTGATCTTCAATACCGGGTCCGGGATTAAATATCTGGAGTGCTACGAGCAATAGGATCGATCGGCGCCGTCGCTGAGGAGCGGACCGAGTCGCCGGCAGATTTTATCGATCTGCCAGCTACTTCTGAGGAGCCGATGCCGCCGGAAGCGAACTCCCGACCTGTGACTTCACCAGAGAAACGTCCGAGGCGGTGATGGCACCATTCGCGTTCACGTCGGCGCGGAAGTTCGAAGCGCTCAGCAGCTGTCCTCCTTGTGATTTTGTCTCCCCGACATCAGAGGCGTTGACCACGCCGTTTCCGTTGGTGTCGCCAACAAGCACGCGCATCCGGACGACAAGATCGCCCGAGCTAGTGCCATTGTTCATGGCGAAGAAAGTGAGAGCGATCTCTCCGCTACCTACTCCATTCACATTTGCGACAACGGTCGAGCTGCCTTTGCCGACTGCGCTCGCGACGGTGCCCGATCCGGACGTTACGCTGGCATTAACGAACGTAACAGGGCGATCAAACGTTAGCACCACCTGGTGATCATTAGTGGAGCCGCCACTCCGGCTTTCAATGCCAGCGTTTCCGGAAACCGGCAGGTTGATATCGAAAGGCACACCGTTATGCAGCTTGCGGGAGACGACCGCAGTCGGTGTTGGAACCGCATCTGAGGTGCGTCGCAGCGCCAAAGTGCTGCTGGTTTCACGGTGGTTCGGGTCATAGAAGATATCGATTGCCGAGCCGACTGACCAGACTTCGGTCGAGTTCAACGCAGAGACGCTTTCCAACCGGTCTATGTCGCTCGACGACGCGGGAGTATTTTCGCTCGCCACACGCTGCCACGTTGAGCCGTCGAAATGTGCGACGAATGTCCGGTTCTGCGAGTCGCTGCCGACGAGCCATACGTTATTGCTGTCAGTGGCGGAAAGATCTCTCAAAAAGACATTCGCGCCGAGACCGGGCACAGGAACAATCGTCCACTGTGACCCGTCAAAATGGTAAACACCGTCGCCCGAGGAACAGCCCGAGAATGGCCCACAAGTCGTGAAGGTCGCCGTAGCCCAAACGTCGTTCGGCGCGATCGCTTGAATGCTGGAAAAATGTGCGTTGCGCGGCGCGTTCGGCACCGGCAGCCACCCCGCGCCGTTATTCCGAATCACCATGAAACTTCCGACCGCCCAGACGTCGTTGCTGTTGATCGCGTCAACGTCGTTCAACTTGTTGCCGCTATCTAAGTTCGGACTCGGAACGGTTTGCACGCTCACGCCATCACAATGCAGCGTCCACGAGTAGCCGCCGATTCGCGCACCGACCACCCAAACATCGGTCTCGCTGATGACCGTGAGGGAGGATATCACGCCGATGCCGTAGCCCGGATAGACCGGATCCGAGATGAGCGCGACGGTGTTCCACTCCGACCCGTTCCAGCGGAGAAGCCAGACTTTATCTGACTCTCCAGCGGGGCGGATCGTGCCGACCGCCCAGACGTTTGTCGAACTACTGGCGTCTACTGCGAGCAGCGTGGTGCTCCCAGTTCCCGCTGGAACCGGGAGAGGAATATCGATCCACTGCGACCCGTTCCAGCGCAGGCTGACTGGCGCCTTCGGAAAACAGCAAAACCCCGCCGGCCCGTGGCTCCCGACCGCCCAGACTTCCGTCGGCGAAATGGTTTTCACGCCAGTCAGGGTATTGGAAGGCCCGACATTCGGCGTAGACGTAAGGCGGAAGGTTTCATTCTGCGTTGCGGGCGCATCCTGCAATAGTGACGCGGACGGACTTGCCGAAGAGTGCTGCGCGAAACCCGAAGACGCGGCACACCAGGAAAGCGCATTGGCGAACACGATCAAAACAGTTGTCCGATAGCTCATAATTTCTCCAGTTTCGTGAAGCCCCGACGTGCGCGAAAACGCGTCGTCACGCTTGCTTCCCTTATACGAGAAAGGCGAGCCCCCTTTATTCCCAAGAACACGCCGTAACCTAAGCGGCACCTGGAATTGGGAAGCGTGCGCCGATGTGCAAGCTTTCAAAACAGGCGACAAATTTTGCCGCCGCGTTTCCGAATGCACACACCGTCGCGCCCGGTCTGCGCCCTGTTGGCCGACGGTCAGGTGACGCGACTTCTGGCGCAAGACGAGTTCCAATAGCCGTCTGGCGGAAGGAGGTGCTACGCTAGCCTATGAACATCACGGGAAGCGCTCTCAGCATTGCTGTCGCTCTGGTCTTGATCGGCACTCGAGCTGCGGCGGAGGAGACCGTGGGATCCAGTTCGCCAGATGGGAAGTGGGAGTTTCGCAGCGTTCCATCGAAGGAAGAACCGGACCGGCAGGTTTTTGTCATCACGCAGCGCGGGAGCCAGGAAACCGCCGTCGCGCTTTCGGAAGAGGCCGCCGGCACATTTGCTGAGTCCGCGAAGGTGGTCTGGGCAACGGATTCGAAGCGGTTCGCCTTCAAC
>JBKJRK010000550.1:0-9097 GCA_046593135.1 Tepidisphaeraceae bacterium
TCCTCATCGCCGGCGTGCTGATCGCATATTTTACGACGCAGCCGGCGCCGGGGCGCGTGTTCGCACTGATGATGATCCTCAAGGGGCTCACGCGATTTTTGCTCGAGATGATGCGCGCGGAGCCGGCGGTGCTAGGGCCGCTGAGCTTCAGCATGGTAATCAGCATTCCCCTTTTCCTCGGCGGGATCGTCATGTGGTATGCCGTCGGCAAAATGGATCGCCGGCGGCCCGCGTTTGAATACGCGGCCCCCACCAAGGCCATGCCCCCCACCACCGCCTAATTCTTCCCCGCTAAGGCTTACGATCGGGCTCGATGCTTTGAATGCAAATTCAGGCGATTTCCATCGCAAAATAGTGCGAACCTTCGTCCCCAATTGCCTTAAGTAGTATTGAGTATTGAACATTTCCACAAAACGCACCGACAGGTGTACGTCGTGTTGTGAGGCAATGCATGGTGTCGACTCTTCGTCCCCACACAATTTTGGCGGCGGCCGTTCTTATCTCGCTGCTCGGGTCGGCGAGCGCTCGTGGAAGCGGCGACGTCGAATTCTTTGAGAAGAAGATTCGCCCGCTGCTCGCCGCGCATTGTTACAAGTGCCACTCCGCCGACGCGAAGAAGCTGAAGGGCAACCTACGGCTCGACACGAAGGACGCCGTCCTCAAGGGTGGCGATACCGGTCCGGCTCTCGTCGCCGGGGACGTGGAGAAGAGCCTGCTTATCAAGGCAGTGCGGTACAAGGACGAGGACGTGCAAATGCCGCCGGACGGGAAACTGTCCGACGCGGAAATCGCCGACCTCGAAGCGTGGGTGAAGATGGGTGCGCCGGACCCCCGCGCCGGTGCGCCGGCGAGCGGCCCGGCGGGCGGGGAAGGGATCGATTTCGTCGAAGGCCGCAAGTGGTGGGCGTTTCAGCCGGTGAAAGACGTGCCGGCGCCGGAAGTGAAGCGCGCCGATTGGCTCAAGTCGCTGATCGACCGTTTCATTCTTGCCAAACTCGAAGCACAGAACCTCTCCCCCGCCCCGCCGGCCGAAAAGCGGGCGCTGCTCCGCCGGGCGTACTACGACGTAATCGGCCTACCCCCAACGCCGGCGGAAGTGGAAGCGTTTATCGCCGACGAATCGCCGGACGCGTTTGCGAAAGTCGTCGATCACCTGCTCAGCCTGCCACAGTACGGCGAGCGCTGGAGCCGGCACTGGCTCGACGTCGTCCGCTACACCGACTCACTGGACTCCCGCGGAATGGACGGCGAGTCGAACACGCCCTTCGCGTGGCGGTACCGCGACTGGGTGGTGAACGCGTTCAACCAGGACCTCCCCTACGACCAGTTTGTGATTCGGCAGATCGCCGGCGACCTCCTTCCGCCCAAGGAACCGGGCCGGATGGATAAAGAAGCCTTGGTCGCCACGGGCGTCTACGCGCTCGGCGAATGGGGCATTGGTGACGCGGACAAGGAAAAGGTCGTCACCGACATCGTAGACGACCAGGTCGACCTGACCGGCCGGGCTTTTCTCGGTCTCACGCTGGCCTGCGCGCGGTGCCACGACCACAAATTCGATCCCATCTCGACAAAAGACTATTACGGGATGGCCGGCATCTTTTTCTCCACCCGCATCATGCCCAGTCCCGGCGTCAAAGGGGCCGGGGCGCCGATCATCCGGGTTCCACTATTGGACAGTATCGAGACGGAGACGCGAAAGGCCGACGAGGCACGGATCGCGGAGTTGACCAAGCAGATCGAATCGACGCTCGACGAACAGTACGCCAAGCTGGCGCAAACGATGCTCGGGCAGTCCGACCAATACCTCGCGGCTGCGTGGGAATACAAACACCTGCCCGCCGGGGGCCAGCCGACCGTGCTCCAGTTCGCGCAGCAGCGCAACCTGAACGGGTACGCGCTATCGCAGTGGATGAACTACATCGGCTCGCCGACGCTCAAGCTGCTGTCGCTGCAAGCGAAGAACGTGAACGGCGCCGAGGGCCTTAACTCATTGAGAAACGCCGACGGGACGGAAACACCGGTCATCTACGCGAACAAGACCGACAAGCCTGTGCAACTTCCCGGCGCCCTGACTATCACGCCGATGAGCCTGACCCTTCACCCCTCGGCAACCGCCGGTATCGCGGTGGCGTGGAAAAGTCCAATTTCGGGGAAAGTGCGCGTCACCGGCACTGTGACCGATGCGCACTCGGCCTGCGGGGACGGCGTCGCGTGGTCCGTCTCACGCGTGGGCGGGGCCGCGGCCGGCGAACTCGCCTCGGGAACGATCGCCAACGGCGGCACGCAGGCGCTCGCCGACGGAACGGGGGCCAAGTCTCTCGAATCGGTCGACATCGGCGCGGGCGAGATGATCCAGTTGGCGGTTCTCCCCAAGGCCGATTACGTGTGCGACACGACCGCCGTCGATTTCCAGATGACGGAGATCACCGCCGCCGGCGCCGGCCGGACGTGGAATCTGACCAAAGAAGTTGTCCCCGACCTGCACGCCGGAAATCCGCACCCCGACGCGCACGGCAACGCCCAGGTCTGGCACTTTCATGACATGTCCGGTCAGGCCCAGTCGGTTTATGCGGCCGGCTCGGCAATGTCGAAGTTCTCGGCGTCGCTCGTCAACCTGGCCGTCGCCGACGGCGCGGCCGTTCGGGGTGCGGCGGGCGAAGTGCGGAAGACGCTCGAAGCCGTCGACGCCGATCTGAAAAAGCTCAAGGCCGAAGGCAAGGATCCCGCGACAGCCGTCGCCGCCAACCCGGACGCGGCGTTCCACCAGACGTTGACCTCGCCACGCGGGACGTTCTGGGCCGCGGCCCGGCCCGACGACTCCAACCTCCCCGCCGAGGCGCGCGAGCAGGTCGGCAAGATGCGAGCGGAGTCGAGTAGCCTGAGCCAGACGATCGCCCAGCCGGTTCCCGTCACCCACGCGATGCAGGACGGCGGCACGCCGACGAGCATGTTCCCCGGGTTCCAAGACGTCCCCGTCCATATCCGCGGCTCCTACGCCCGGCTCGGGGAACTAGTCCCTCGCCGTTTTCCGACGGTCGTCGCGGGCGATAACCAGCCGAAAATCACCCAGGGCAGCGGCCGCAAGGAACTGGCCGCCTGGATCGCCAGCCCCGCCAACCCGTTGACGGCGCGGGTCATGGCCAATCGCATTTGGCAGAACCATTTCGGCGAAGGGATCGTCCGCACCGCCAACAACTTCGGAAAACTCGGCGTCCCGCCCACGCACCCGGAACTGCTCGATCACCTCGCGACGCGGTTTATGAAACTCGGTTGGTCGATGAAGGCACTGCACCGGGAGATCATGCTCTCTGCCACCTACCAACAGTCGAGCGCGGGCGACGCGGCCACGATGAAGGCCGACCCCGAGAATCTCCTGTTCGGCCGGATGAACCGCCGGCGTCTCGACGCCGAGGCGCTTCGTGACAGCCTGCTCGCCGCGACCGACAAACTGGACAAGACACTCGGCGGGCCCGCCATCAATGACCTAAGCACGTCGCGGCGGACGCTGTACGTGATGACTATCCGTTCCGACCGCACCACCTACCGCAACCTCTTCGACGCCGCCGACGCCGGGGCGATCGTCGAGAAGCGGATTGATTCGACGGTGGCGCCGCAGGCGCTGTTCCTGCTGAACAACCCGTTCGCATTAGCGCAAACAAAGTTGCTCGCCGAACGCGCCATTCAACAACCCGGCGACGACGCCGCAAAGATCGACTGGCTCTACAATAAGCTGTTTACCCGGCCGCCGACTGTCCAGGACCTTGAGGTCGGAAAAACTGGCCTTGCGCAGGCCCGCCAACCCCTGACCGGCGAAAAGGTGACACCGGAGTTGGCGTGGGAGACGTATTGTCAGGTGCTGTTGTGTACGAATGAGTTCATCTACGTCGATTAAGACGTGGCGCGGGCATCCCGCCCGCGTCGAAATTTGAGTTAAACGCGGGCGAGACGCCCGCCCCACGCTGAGGCGACTATGCCGAACCGAAACACGACGTTTTCACTGTCCCGCCGGCAGGCGCTTAAAACGTTCGCCAACGGCTTCGGCATGCTCGGCCTGGCCGGGCTGTTCGCCAACGAGTCGTTCGCCTCGGCGATCAGCGGCATCGTTCCGCCCTCGCCAACCAACCCGCTCGGGGTCCGGCCGCCGATGTTTACCCCGCGGGCGAAACGCGTGATCTTTCTGTTCATGTCCGGCGGGCCGTCGCACGTCGACACGTTTGACCCCAAGCCCCGACTCGTCGATTACGCGGGCAAGCCGTTGCCGTTCGAGCAGCCCAAGCTCGTACGCACGCAGACCGTGAACTGCCTGCCGACGTCGTTCAAATTCTCGAAGCACGGGCAGAGCGGGCTGGAGATCAGCGAGCTGTTCCCCAATGTCGCGAAGCACGCGGACGACCTGTGCATCGTCCGTTCGATGCTCGCAGACAACATCAACCACAACGGTGCCTGCCTCCAGATGAATACCGGGGAGCAGGCGTTCAGCCGGCCCAGCATGGGCTCTTGGCTCACGTACGGGCTGGGGAGTGAGAACCAGAACCTGCCGGGGTTCGTCGTCATCAGCCCCGCCCAGCCGGCGCAGGGCGCGCCGCTGTGGAGCAGCAGCTTTCTTCCCGCCGCGTACCAGGGCACGCTGGTTTCCGACCTGAAAAACCCCATTGCAAACCTCGCCAACCCGGTCATGACCCGTAACCGGCAGCGCGAGCAACTCGACCTGCTGAAGCAGCTCAACGAGCTGCACCGCGCCAAGCGTGAGGAAGATTCCCGGCTGAGCGCGCGGATCGAAAGCTTCGAGCTAGCCTACCGAATGCAGGCGAAGGCGCCCGAAGCGTTTGACGTCGAAAGCGAATCACCCGAGACGAAAAAGCTCTACGGCCTCGACGAAGCAGTGACCGACGTCTTCGGCCGGCAGTGTTTGATGGCCCGCCGGCTCGTCGAGCGCGGCGTGCGGATGGTGCAGGTGTATCACACGCAGACTTCAAAGCGGTCCAGTTGTCAATTGTGGGACCAGCACGGCGACCTGAAGCAGGGGCTCCGCGACAACTGCCTCGCCACCGACCAACCCATCGCCGGCCTGCTGCAAGACCTGAAAAGCCGGGGCTTGCTCGACGACACGCTCGTCGTGTGGGGCGGCGAGTTCGGCCGCACCCCTACCGCCGAGGGAACCGACGGCCGTGAGCATCACCCTTTCGGATTTACGATGTGGCTCGCCGGCGGCGGCGTGAAGGGCGGGATCGGCTACGGCGCGACCGACGAATTCGGCTGGCACTCCGTTGAAAACCGCGTCCACGTCCACGACCTTCACGCGACCATTTTGCATCTCATGGGAATCGACCACGAAAAGCTCACCTACCGCTACAGCGGCCGCGACTTCCGCCTGACCGACGTGAGCGGGCACGTCGTGCACGACATTCTCACCTGACGCCCCCGGGCCGTTGCGCGAGCATCGCATGGGGCGACAGGCCCCGAATTCCCGTTTTGACGTAACCGATTCGAGAATGGTATACCATGCGGATCGCTTACGGCCGGGCGAGGTGCGATGGCGGCGTCCGTTCCGCTGCCGGGTGGCGAACGAGCCCCATGCGTCGATGGCTTATTCGGGCATCAATTGAGGTAGCGCAATGATGAGCAGAAAGCGCTGTTGGTCGCGCTTCGTTATGGCGCTGTTGACCGTTTCAATGATCGGACTCACACCGACGGCGACGCGTGCGGAGGCGCAGCGGTCGACGGCGACGGTCGAACTGCGGGATCGGGCGGTGCGAACGCTGCGCGACGTCATGGGGTCCGGGCCCTACTTTGCCAACGTCCACGCGGCGGAGATGCTGCTCGCTCTCGACTATCCGGAGGGGGTGCGCGAGGCGTTTGAACGCGAGGTGAATCGGCAGCCCGAAGGGTCGATGCAATACGTCGCCGCGTGCCGTGTGCTGGCGCGAGCGGCCCCCAGGCCGGAACAGCGCGAGCCTTGGGTGGGAAAGATTCTGGCCGTATTTCTGGACGGGAACGGCACGGCGCGGCTGGGGGCGGCGGAGAGCTTGGGGAAACTCGGCTACTACCCGCCGCCGGAGGTGAAAGAACGGTTCGAATCGGCCGCCCGTTCGCCGGACGACGTGCTGGCCGCTTTCGCGCGGTGGGTGATGTTGAACTCGGGTTCGGCGGAAGACGAAGCGTCTATCGCCGAACTGCTTCGCTCGCCCGCGGAGCAGGCCCGCGCCAATGCGGCCAACGCGCTGCGATTCCGGCGTCGGCTGACGCCGGGCGTGTATCAACGCGTTGTCGAGGCGGCCGCGGCGGAGCCCGCCGGCAGCGCGGTCAGGGTTTACCTGATCAGCGCCGCTTACGTTCACGCGCCAAACGAACCGGCACGAAGCGCGTACGAGCCCGCGCTGCTGGCGTACGCGCAATCGGGCAACAGCGACGAGAAGCTCGAGGCTTTTCAAGCGCTGGCAACGATCGGCACGACAACCCAACTGCCGCTGCTCGAAGCCGCGCTGTCAGACCCGGAGCCCGACGCACGCTGCGGCGCGGCCCATGCCGTTTTGCGCATCGAACGTCGGACCGCCAGCGCGCTGGGGCTTCTCGACTGGCTGGTCATCGCCGGATACGGCTTAGGAATGCTAGCGATCGGCATTTACTACTCGTGGCGCACCAACACCTCTGAAGAATACCTGCTCGGCGGACGCCGCATGAACTCGTGGGCCATCGGGATTTCGCTGTTCGCGACGCTGTTGAGCACCATTTCTTACCTGGCCTATCCCGGCGAGATGATCAAGTACGGGCCGATGATTTTAGCCGGCTATCTCGCCACGCCGTTCGTCTTTTTCGTGGCCGGCTGGTGGCTGATCCCGTACATCATGCGGCTCAAGGTCACCAGCGCGTACGAAATCCTGGAACTACGCCTGGGCGTAAGCGTCCGGCTCGTCGCCGCGTCGCTGTTTTTGGCGATGAGGATGCTTTGGATGGGCGTCATCATCTACACGACGACCGACACCGTGCTGATCCCGCTGATGGGGCTTGATCCCAAGTATTCGCCGTTGGTTGCCGGCATCCTGGGCATCGTCACCCTCGTCTACACCTCGATGGGCGGCTTGCAGGCGGTGGTCGTCACCGACGTCGTCCAGACGTTCATTCTCTTCGCCGGCGCGATCTTTTCCCTCGTTCTCATCACGTTCGCCGTGGGCGGCGTCGCAAACTGGTTCCCCACTTCCTGGGACCCCGGCTGGGCCGCCCCGCGTTTCTGGTTCAACTCCACCTCCCGCATCACGTTCGCCGGTGCGATGATGGGCGGCTTCTTGTGGTGGATCTGCACCTGCGGGTCGGACCAGATGGCGATTCAGCGATACCTCTCAACGCGCGACGCGAAGGCCGCGCGGCGCAGCTTACTGGTGACGTTGGTAAGCGATACCGTCGTGACGCTCTTCCTCTCCACGCTCGGGTTCGCGCTATTGGCATACTTCAGGGCTAAGCCCCACATGCTCCCCGACGGACAAAGCCTCGCATCAAGCGCCGACCAACTCTTCCCCCGCTACATCGCCATCGGCTTGCCGGTGGGGGTAAGCGGCTTAGCGGTCGCGGGCCTGCTGGCGGCGGGCATGTCCAGTCTTTCGTCGGGGATCAATTCCTCGTGCACCGTCATCAAGGTGGACTTTCTCGACCGCTTCCGCCGGAAGGCCGCCGCGGCAACTCATGAGGTGCGACGGGCCCGGATAATATCCGTCATCATCGGCGTCATCGTCGTCTTGATCAGCTCAACGGTGAATCACATTCCCGGCAACCTGATGGAAGCGATCAGCAAACTGTTCGGCCTGTTCGTCGCCCCGTTGTTCCTGCTTTTCTTCATGGCGATGTTCGTGCCGTGGGCCACGTCGTTCGGCACGCTGCTCGGGACCGCGTGCGCCGTCGCCGTCGCGGCTGCAATCGCGTTTTACAGCGTCTTCGGGCTTAGCTTCGTCTGGATCATGCCGTGCTCGCTGTTTGTCGGGCTGATCGTTGCGTCCCTTGCCAGTCTCCTGCCAGTCGGCCGCGACCCGAATCGGCTTAAGCCGATCAGCAGTATTCGTGACGAAGCTGCCGTGCCACTGGAAACGCCGTAACACGGCAGGCTACAGCGCGTTCCCGGTTCAGGACGACCCGCTCTTTTTTACGAGAATCAGGTGTTCACACACGAGAACAATTTCCTTCAGCACCCTGACGATAAGGATTCGCTAGAGCGGGTCGCATCACCCCATAGCGTTTTGGTACCTGCGACGCCTGCGTAGCCTCCTGCGGATTGCGTCGTTTGCACGAGGCGACGCAGGTGTCGCAGCTACAAGGTGTTGAGAACTGCTCTAATCGTCACAACATGGCAGGCATAGATCGACGACAAATCGTTTCGGAACTCCAGTCGCTTGGGCTGCGCGCCGGCGACGCGGTCATGATCCACAGTTCGTTGAGCGCGCTGGGACCGATAGACGGGGGCGCGGCAACGGTCGTTGATGCAGTGTTCAATGTTCTTGGCCCGGCGGGAACCGCATTGGTGCCGGCGTTTCGTGACAGCGTCTGGGGAGATTCCCGAGACTTTGCGAACACCGATTGCAGCCCCTGTCCGCAACAACTTTGTTCAAGCCGACAGCCGGGGTTTCAAGGAGTCATTTCCGACGAAGTGAGGCAGCGTGACGGTAGTGTGCGCAGTTGCCACCCGACGCACTCCTGGGTCGGGCTCGGCCCGGCGGCCGAGGCGTTGCTGGCGGGCCATTCGCGGTCGCCGACGCCGTGCGGGGCCGGCAATCCGTTTGAGAAGCTTGTTGGCCTGGACGGTTGCATTCTGACGCTTGGGGTTGGGGTCGATCGGGTTACGCTGTGGCATTATTACGAAGAGATCCTTCAGGTTCCGTATCTAGGCCACTACTGGCCTGAGCAGCGACATTTGAATCATTGTGTCGGGGGCCGCCGGATTCAGTACGACTATCCCGGCCTGATGCAGGACGCCTGCCGGGCTAGCGGTATTCTGAAGACCGGCCAGATTGGGAAGAGCCTGTCAGGGCTCTTCCCAATCTGGCCGGTCTTCAGAATACCGCTAGCCCGGCAGGCGTCCTGCATCAGGCCGGGATAGTCGTACTGAATCCGG
>JBKJRK010000552.1:0-7275 GCA_046593135.1 Tepidisphaeraceae bacterium
ACCGATGCCCTCCCAACCGAATCTCTCCCAAACGAATCTCTCCCAAACGAATCTCTCCCAACCGATTCCCTCCCGATCGATGCACCGCCGACCGATGTCCTCCCGGCCGATGCCCCCGCACCTGACGCTTTGGCGGCGGAGGCGGCGAGTCAACCGGCGACCGGGCCGGCGACGCAGCCGGCCGGGGAGCTTATCGACGGGTTCGAGCCGGAAGTCATTGCCGCCGGCCAGGCGGCGCTTGCCGAGCGGTTTTGTGAAATGGCGCAGGCGACGATTCGTGAGGGGCGACTTGACCCGACGGCATTCCGCCAGGGCGCGGCGCTCCTGCGCGCCGCCGCGACGCTGAGTCCGAACGATTACCGTTATTGGAGGCTGCTGTCGGAAGCGGAAATCCAAATCGGGGACGAGGACGGACTGCTGTCTGCGCTGCAGGGATACCGCAAGTCGGCTCCGGACGATCGGCTCGCGCAAATTCAGGTCATCGAGCTTTATATCGCACGCATGCAATCGGCCGACAAGGAGCTGGACTACCTGCGCGCAATTCTTAGCAAGGAAACGGTTCACCCGGAAGTGCGTTCCTACGCCGCCGTGCTGATCGCCCGGCAACAGTTGGAGCGGGGCGAGACGACGGCCGTGTTGGAATCACTCGACCAAGCGATCAAGTTGAACGGAGTCAACGTCGCGGCACTGGACATGAAGTATCAGATCCTGGCCGGCGAAGGCAGTGTAGTCGATCGCGCCGCCGCGTTGATTGCGCTGGTGAAGGCGAACCCCGTTCGCCCGGGCTCGCTCGCCGAGCTGGGCCGGCTGCTGGCCGGTTTGGGCTTGCACAAGGATGCGGTCGACTGGATGAACCGCGGGATCTCCCTCTACGCCCGCTCGGGCACGGGGGATCCGCAGGCGTATCACGATCTGTTGGTCGATTACGTTTCGTCGCTCTACCTCGGCGGCCAGATTCAGGCCGCCCGCACGGGCATCGACCAGATTCTCAAGGGCAACCCGAACGACATCGACGCCTGGCTGTTGAAGCTCGTGATCGACCGCGGCGGATCGGACAAGGACGCCTACGCGAAATCGCGCGAAGGAGCGGCGGCGGCGCTGAACGCCCGCTGGGCGGCGGTCGCGCGGCGCGTGGCGGGCCAGGAAGAGCCCCCGGCCCCCGAGCCGGGCACGCCCCCGCCCGCCCCCGAACCAGGCCCCGAGCCGCAGGCCGTTGCGGACCAGGTTAAGGCGGCTGCCGACGCGGACAAGCTGGCCGCGTTCATCTCTGCCGCCGGGGACTTCGCCTGGTTCGAGGTCTACTTCAACGAGCAGCCCGAAGCCGCCGGTAAGTGGGTCGCCGCGATGGAATCGGTGCTCCCGCAAGACAACGTTACTCTCCATCGCCTCCGCGGCTGGCTCTACCTTGCTTCCAACAAGCCGGACGAGGCGCGCCAGACGCTCGGTGCGATTGCGGACGGTGACCCCCTGGCCGAGCTCGGGCTCCTTCGCTTCAACGAAGGCGGCGACGCCGAAGCACAGAAAGCGGGCGACGACGCGGCGCGCCAGTTTCTTCAGGACAATCCGTTCGGCCTAATCGGGGCAATCGTTCATCAGGCGCTCAAGGCCCGCGACCTGAAGCCCGCGCCCCACCCGGATGCCGTGGCGGTGCGGTCGATGATTCAGAAGTTCCCGCGCGGCTGGCTCAACGTGGCCGACGACCCGCAGCGGTTTTACTCGATTCGCGCCGAGCCGGCGCGCGTCGCCCACAAGTTCGGCGAACCGATATTCGTGAAAGTGACGATTCAAAATTTGAGTGATCAGGATATTCCGCTCGGCGAAGACGGCGTGATCCGCCGGGATCTGGTGTTCGACGCCGAAGAATCGTTGCAGGCGGTGCGCCTTCCCGGAATTGCGTTCGAGAGGCTGGTGCAGTCGACGGTCCTGCCGGCGCGCTCGGGGATCGCGCAGTGGGTCCGCATCGATCAAGGCAATCTCGCGCGTCTTCTCAATATGAACCCGACGCCGCGCTTGCAGATATCGGCCCGGGTTATGACAAACCCGACGAACAAGGGGGAGGGCTACGGGCCCGGCCCGGCGGGGTATCAGGTGCCACTGACGAAAAAAATCACGCGTGTCGGGTTTCAGATCACCAAGGCCCAGCCGTTTGGCAAGGTGGTGCAGGAGATCCAGCAGCCGGGGCTGCCGGACTCGAAGATCCGGAGCCTCAATCTGCTGGCGAGCTATGCGGTTTTATTCCTTAACAACGCAGAGGCGGTGAAGAACGATCCGGCGCGGCAAGCGGAAGCGGAGAACATGAAGGGCGCCGCGGCCCAGGCGGTAGAATCGATCGGACGGGGGACGGACACCGAAGGCGAAGTGCCCGCCGTCGTGCAGTGGGCTAGGTTTGAGTTGGCCAAGATCGTCGACGCCGGAGGCAGGACGGCGATGGTCGAGGCGTTGTTGGCCGACAAAAGGTGGGAGGGCCGGCTGCTCGGGGTGGTCGCGGCGCGTTTCCTCGAGCCGGCCGTTGCCGAGCCGTTGATCGCCAAGGTCGCCGAAGCCGAAGGGGAAGAGCCGTTTGTGAAGGAGTACGCGGCTCAAACGCTGGAGGTGCTCAAGCGGCCGCCGTCGACGCAGCCGGCCAACGACCCGGCCTCGACTCAGCCGGTTGCCGAGCCGGTTGCTTCCGCTCCCGGCGAGCCCCCGGCGACACGTTCGTCGCAACCCCCGGGCGGCGTGTCCGCCGAGATTCCGGGCTCCGCGCCCGTTACCCCAGAGCAGGCCCCGCCCGAGCAACCGTCGACGGCACAGCCCGCGCCCGAAGCGCCCGGGACGAAATAAGCAAGACGCAACCCGCGGTTTCGGCCCGGCGTGTTTGATTGTTCGTGCGGCGGGGAGTAAAAATCGGAACCGCCCGCGCGATTCATAGGTAAACGGTGGATCCTAACCCCACGAACCTCCACAACCAGACCGATGCCAGCGATCGTCGACCCGGATTTTCGGAAGACTTCCGCCGGTTCTTCATGCGCGGGCTGGCCGCGCTGCTGCCGACGTTAATTACCCTGTCTCTATTGTTATGGATCTGGGACCTGCTTTGGAACAACGTCGGGCGGTACATCCTGCTTCTCATCCGTGAATTGCAATACAAGCTCGATCCGACGGCGTCGGTCACCCGCATCCGCTTCGAGTGGGGTGAGGACTCGCTTAAAAACCGCGTGATCGGCGTGTTGCTGGCGATTCTCTTGATTTACATCGTCGGCGTGTTCGTGGGCAACCTGATCGGGCGGACCGCGTGGCGGCTGGCGGAACGCGCGGTCATGCGCGTCCCGCTGATCCGGGCCATTTACCCGGCGGTGAAGCAGGTGACCGATTTTCTCCTCGCCGAGCGCAAGCAAACCTTCGAAAGCAGCAGGGTGGTCGCAGTTCACGCGCGCGACCCGAACGTGTGGTCGATCGGGCTCGTGACGGGTAGCGGCGTTCATCGGTTGAACGAAGCCGTCAACGAGGAGATGGTAACGGTGTTTATCCCGTCGTCCCCGACCGCTTTCAGCGGATACGTGGTCGTCGTGCCCCGCGACACGGTGATCGAACTGCCGCTGACGGTTGAGGAAGCCATGCGAATGTTGGTCAGCGGCGGGGTCATTGCACCGGGAAGCGCGGGCTTGCCAGTTGAAAGCAAGGCTCAGCAGCAACCTAACGCTTCGCCGGCTTTGCCGGCACATGCCGCGGCGGGGCTGCCGAATTCATGACGCAACGTGCATTTTTTGGCGATTTTTGACCCGAGATGAATCCGGTTTTTCGGCGCGCGGGCGATCCGGCGGTTTTCAGCTACAATGCCGCACCGTAGCCGGCGGATCGTTCCGCCGGGGAAGTGCGAAAGGAGTGTGAGGCGTGATCGTTACGATTTCTTCGCGGCACATGAACGTCAGTGAGCCCCTTAAAAACTTCGCGGAGCAGAAGGCGAACAAGCTCGTTAAGTACTACGACCTGATTCAGGAAATTGAGGTGGTCCTTGACGCCGGCAAGGACCAGGTCAAGGTGGAAATAATCGTGAACGCGGAGCACAAGAACACGTTCATCGCCCACCACGACGAGGGCGACGCCTACGTCTGCATCGACGCGTGCGTGGACAAGCTGGAACGACAGCTCACCGAGCACAAAAAGAAGCACCGCAACCGCAAACACCCCGAGCCCACGCCGACGGTGCCCGGCGCATTGGGATAACAGTGGCCGGTGGTCGGTGACCAGTGCCGGGTGGGAGACGAGCAGCTTGTCTTCGACGGCCCTGAGTACCGGCCGTCGATTACTGCGCACGGACACTGGCAACTGAGGAAAGAATGAAGCTACGCGAATTCATCATAACCGGCGCGATCACTCCAGACCTCAAGGCGACGGACCGGGACGGCGCAATCCGGGAACTGGTCGGCGCCCTTGCCACGTCGGGCGAATTCCCCTCCGACAGCGTCGACGAGATCGTCGCCGCCCTGATCAAGCGCGAGCAGAACGGCTCGACCGGTTTCGGGAAGGGCGTGGCCGTTCCGCACGTCAAGCACGCCAAGATCAAGAGGATGGCCGGCACGATCGGGCGCAGCAGCGGCGGGATCGATTTCGCCGCGCTGGACCACCAGCCGGTCTACAGCATCTTCCTGCTTCTGAGTCCCGACAACGAGCCGCAGCAGCACCTCCAGGCGATGAACATCGTGTTCAGCAACCTGCAGAAGGACATGTTTCGCCGCTTTCTTCGCCTCGCCGATACGCGCGAGGGCATCACCGAATTGCTGGACGAGGCCGATCAAGGGAAGTGAGGGAGGTTGCCAGTGGCCGGTGGCCGGTTGCCAGTGAAAACTCGGCATTCACCGGCCACTGGCCACTGGCCACTATACAACCATGCCGACGGTTTCCAAAGAAGTTCGGGTGATCAACTCGCGCGGTTTCCATGCCCGGCCGGCGATGCAGTTTGCCGACGTGGCGAACCAGTTTGCGTCGAAGGTGACGGTCTACAAAGGCGGCGAAGAACCCGGCGAAGCCGACGGTAAGAGCGTAATGCAGCTGATCATCCTGGCCGCCGTCGAAGGCACACCCATGCGGATCGAAGCCGACGGCGACGATGCCGAAGCCGCCGCCGACAAGCTGGTCGAATTATTTGCGACGGGATTTGGCGAAGAAGACTGAGGAGAGTGGCCAGTGGCCGGTGGCCGGTGGTTAGTGAAGAGGCAGCTCCTCACTGATCACCGATCTCTGGCCACCGACCACTGACCCATGGAGATCAAGAAAGGAATTGGCGTTTCTCCGGGCGTGGTGATCAGCACGGCTATCGTGCTGGACGCCGAGGATTTGCGCATTCCGAAGCGGATCGTCGAAGCCGGACAGGTGCCGGCCGAGGTCGAACGGCTCAACACGGCAATCGCCGACAGCGTCGTGGAACTCGCCAACCTGCGCGACGCCACCGCCAAGCAGCACGGAAAAGAGATAGGCGAGATCTTCGCCGTCCACCTTGGCATCCTCGGCGACCGCAAGATCACCGGGGAATTCGTCGCCGAGATCATTAAGCAGCAATGCACCGCCGAATACGCGGTCAGCATTGTGATGCGGCGGTACGCCAACCAGTTTCTCCAGATGACCGACCGCTACTTCGCCGAGCGGGTCAAGGACATCTACGACATCGAGAAACGCATCCTCCGCAAGCTCCTGGGGCAGAAACATGAAGACCTTGCCCACCTGACGCAGAAAGTCGTCGTCATCGCCCACGACCTGCTGCCCAGCCAGACGGCGGCGCTGAACCGCGAATTCGTTGTCGGCTTCGCCACCGACGTCGGCGGACGGACGGCGCATACCGCCATCGTCGCCCGCGCCATGGGCATTCCTGCCGTCGTCGGCCTCGGCAACATCACGGGCGAAGTAAGCGGGGGGGACACCGTCATCATCGACGGCACCCGCGGCGTCGTCATCGTCAACCCCGACGCCGAGCAACTCACCGAGCACCGCGAAGCCGGCCGGCGCATCGACGAGGCGGAGAAGGTGCTGCTCGAACAAAGCGACCTTCCCGCCGAAACCAAAGACGGCCACGCCATCGCAGTTTTGGCGAATATCGAATTTTCCGAAGACGTGAACGACGCCCTCCGCCAAGGCGCTCAGGGCATCGGGCTCTACCGCACCGAGTACCTTTACTTGGCCAGCGAGCACGAGCCTACCGAGGACGACCACTTCGCCGCCTACGCCGACACGCTCCGGCGCCTCGAAGGCCGTCCGCTCACCATCCGCACACTCGACCTCGGCGCCGACAAATACACCCAGGCCAAGGCCGCCAATCCCGAGCGCAACCCCTTTCTTGGCGACCGCTCCATCCGGATGTGTCTGCACGACATTCCCATGTTCAAGCGTCAGTTACGTGCAATCATGCGGGTCACCATGCACGGCGACGTGCGGATCATGTTTCCGATGATTTGCACGCTCATGGAGCTTCGGCAGGCTAAGATGGTGCTGAACGACGTCATGGAGGAACTCGAGGACGAAGGCATTTCATTCCGCCGCGACATCCCGATCGGCATGATGATCGAGGTCCCGTCCGCCGCCATCATGGCCAACCAGTTTGCGAAGGAAGTGACTTTTTTTTCGATCGGGACCAACGACCTCATCCAGTACACGCTGGCCGTCGACCGGACCAACGAAAAGGTCGCGGGTTTGTTCTGTGCGGCCCATCCGGCGGTGCTGAGCCTGATCCGCGACACCATCCGTGCCGGGCACCGGAACAACATCGGCGTGAGCGTGTGTGGTGAAATGGCGGGCGACCCGCTGTACACTTTGCTTCTCCTCGGGCTGGGCCTCACCGTCTTCAGCATGAACGGCCCCGACGTTCCCGAGGTAAAAAAGATCATCCGCTCCACGACGCTCGACCACGCCAAACAGGTCGCGCGTCGCGTCATGAGCTTTGACAGCGAACGACAGGTGATGCACTTCCTTCGAGAAGAAACTCGGAAGATCATCCCAGAGGCATTTTGAGGAAGTGGTCAGTGGTCGGTGGTCAGTGGTCAGTTGGAGAGCCGAATGTTCTCCTGACCACTGACCACCGGTCACCGGCCACTGGTTTGTGAATGGCAAAAGAAATGTTGATCAACGTCTCCGAAGGCGAGGAGTGCCGAATCGCCTTGCTGGAGGACGGCCGGCTCGAAGAGCTGTACATGGAGCGGACCAGCTCCACTTCCCACGTCGGAAACATCTACAAGGGGCGGGTCACCAACGTCGAAGCCAGCAAGGCGATTCGGCACTCCTCGCCTCCGGAGACGTTGATCAACA
>JBKJRK010000081.1:0-4761 GCA_046593135.1 Tepidisphaeraceae bacterium
GTGTTCGATAGGCTTGGACCGCATCAGCCCGCGGATCGAAGGGATGGTGCAGAAACTGCACCCTTGGTTACACCCTTCGCCATTATGCATACCTGCGCATCAGCGAAGGGTGTAACCAAGGGTGCAGTTTCTGCACCATCCCTTCGATCCGCGGGCTGATGCGGTCCAAGCCTATCGAACACATTCTGGCCGAGGCCAAGGAACTCGCGGCCGACGGCGCGGTCGAGTTGAACCTGATCGGCCAGGACACCACGAGTTACGGCACCGACATCGGCTACAACGCCGGCCTGTCGGGGGTGCTCAAAACCCTCGACCGAGAGTTGAAGGATGTCCATTGGCTTCGGCTGATGTACGCTTACCCGTCCTGCTTTACCGACGAGATGATTCAGACGATCGCATCGTGTAATCGCCTGGTGAAATACATCGACATGCCCCTGCAGCACATCAACGATGACGTGCTGGCCCGCATGAAACGGCGTGTAACGCGAAATCAAATCGACACCCTGCTCGGAAAACTCCGCACGCAGGTCCCCGGCATCGCCATCCGTACAACATTCATCGCCGGCTCGCCCGGCGAAACCGACGCACAGCACAACGAACTCGTCAAATTCGTCAAGGACTTCGGCTTCGACATGATGGGCGTGTTCCCTTACAGCCCCGAGCCCGGGACGCCGATGGGTCGGATGCAGGACCAACTGCCGGACGACGTAAAGCAGGCCCGTGTTGAAGAGCTGATGCTCGCCCAGCAGGACGTCGCATTCGCCAAGGCGAAGATGATGAAAGGCCAGACGATCGAAGTGCTGATCGACCGCCCCGCCGGCCGGGACGAAGAAGACGGCTGGGTCGCCCGCAGCCGGTCCCAGGCGCCCGACATCGACTCGGCGACCTTCGTCCACGGCGAAGGTTTACACGCCGGGCAACTCGCCAGCGTAAGGGTAACGGATTTTCAGGGATACGATTTAATCGCAGCGACGAAGAAGATTTCGGGCCGGCAACTGAAAGTTGTCCGCGCTTAATTTTAGGAGGATTGATAAACAGGCCATTTCTGCTCGCGCACCCATTCGACAAATGCGCGCATGACCGTAGTCACGCCCTCACTGTCCAAACGCGCCAAGAACGGTTCCAAATCGCGGGGGCGGAGAAACGGGAATGCGAGACTGTGTTCCGCGACAGTGTAACCGGCGCCACTCAAACTGTAAGCAGACGAGTTCTCTGCCGTCGTACCGCCACACCTCCGGAACGCCGAGGGCGGCATAGATCGGCAGTTTCGGAACCGCACGATTTGTGACCTCCATTTCCAGCGCCAAATCAGGCGGCGGATCACGCCTCAGGTCGAGACGGTTCTTTCCACGAATAAGTCGCTCGTTCTGGATGTAAAAACATTCGTCCGGCTCCAGTCCCTTTGCCTTTTTTTTTGACCTGAAGGTTGTCGATCCGAGCGTGGCGATTGGAATCAGCAATTCCATTGTGAAAAGCCCGACGAACATCGCGATAGCGCGTGACGGCTTTTCATGTTCCGGCAACGGCGACATGATCTCCATCCTTCCGTCGTTGTACGTGACCCGCAGCGTACGGTCGCCGATCTCGCGCAGGAAGCGTTGATAGAACGCCCAACTGACCTCCTCCAGAACAAGGTGGTCCGGGTCGGGCGGCGAATCGACGTCAAAGAGATCCGGGGTAGCCGTTAAGACTGTCATGGCATGGTCTCCTGCATACACGGTGAATTGTATCAACCCCTACCGGTCTCCCCAACGGGTCCGTACAATCCGCCGCGCATGTTTCGTCACGTTCCCAACGCCCTGACCGCCAGCCGTTTGCTCTTGGCGGCGGTGTTCTTCACGATCCTGTCGTTCTACCAGCACGAGGGACGCGGCGACCCGACGATGCTTAACATCGCGTTCGTCATCTACATCATTGCGCTATTCACCGATTTCCTCGACGGCTATCTCGCCCGACGGTGGAAGGTCGAGGGCGCCTTCGGACGCATCGTCGACCCGTTCGTCGATAAAGTGCTCGTCATCGGCAGTTTTATTTTCTTCGCCGGCAAGAACTTCATCATCCCGGAAACCGCCCCCCACGGCTCGACGGAATTCGTCAAAACAATCAGCGGCGTCGTTCCCGCGATGGTCGTCGTGCTCCTTGCCCGCGAGCTGTTTGTCACCAGCGTCCGCGCCCTCAGCGAAAGCACCGGGCAAGCCGCCGGGGCGGCTTTCAGCGGGAAGCTGAAGATGGTCTTTCAGTCAGTCACCATCCTTGTCATCCTGATCTACGTGAACTATTTCGACCGCTTTGAACGCGGCACTTCGCTTGAGCATGCGGCCCGCAGATTCCGCGACGTCTGCATCTGGGTGACAATCGCGGTTACCGTTTGGAGTGGATTGCTCTACATCCAGAAGGCCAAGACGATTTACCGCTCGCCCGGCTGACCTCCCGTCCTGCGTTTTCACATTTGAATTTCGACCTCTCACTTTGACTCCCCTCCATGCCCGACCTGCTCATCGCAATCATCCTCGGCGTCGTCGAGGGCGTCACAGAGTTTCTACCCGTCAGCTCCACGGGGCACCTCTTGCTGTGCGAACGGTGGATGGGGATCGACCTTGAGACGCCGGGGTCGATGTGGAAAACGTTTGCCGTCTTCATCCAGATCGGCGCGATCCTCGCCGTGATCGTTTATTTCCGCCGGCGAATCCTTGATCTGCTCCTCGGCAAGCCCGAAGGCGGGCGGACGCCGTTGGAAATCTCGCAGGCGGCACGAGCGGGCAGCACGGTCCCGGCGGCGCTGTCGATGGGTCAGACGCTCGATTACCAGACCGCGCTGGACGAAGACCTGATCACCCCCGCGCAGCGCCTCAACGCCATCCTGATGATCATCCTGGCTACGATCCCGGTGCTGGTCGTCGGCTTTCTGGTTCACGACTGGATCGAAGCAAACATGGCTAGCGGCCGAAACATCGGCTGGGCGTTGCTGATCGGCGGGGTTGCAATGATCGTCGTCGAGTTGGTCCCGACCAATGTGACCACCCGCCGGATCGAGCGGATCACCTGGAAGCAGTCGCTGGGCATCGGCGTGGCCCAGATATTGGCGGCTGTGTTCCCGGGGACCAGCCGGTCGGCGGCGACGATCATGGGCGGCATGCTCGCGGGGCTGTCACGCCCCGCGGCGGCGGAGTTCAGCTTCTTCCTCGCCATCCCAGCCATGTTCGCCGCCTGCGGCTATAGCCTGTTGAAATGGCTCAAGAATGCCCATCCGAGCTGGAATGAAATCCTGCTCATGGTCATCGGAACCTTGGTTTCATTCCTTGTCGCGTACGCGGTCATCGCGGTTTTCATGGGCTATATCAAGCGTCACAACTTCATCCCGTTCGCGGTCTACCGCATCCTGCTTGGCGCTTTCGTGCTGTTTCTGAGCCGGTGACAACCAAATCTATGGCGATTGCCGAGTGGACGGGCGGGAGGCAGTGGGGGCTGGCCGCGGCATTAATTCGGTCAGTGCATTTGGAGCTTCTCGCGTCGGCGGCATATATTCAGTGGATCGTCGAGAAGGCGGGAACCCCTTGGCATGCTGCTAAACATTCTGCGAGCCGTGTTCGTCCTTCTGATGGCCGCCGTCGGGTACGCCTCCCTGGAGGTGGGCTGGCTCGCGATGGCGATTTCGATTTCGGTCGGCGTGCTGTTCATCTGCGTCGACATCCTTTCCCCCCGGACAAAAAAACTCGGCCTGTTTTCTGGTACTTTCTTCGGCCTTATTGTTGGTCTGGCGGTCGCTTACGGGCTGAGCTATGCAACGGAACTGCTCGTCGCTCAGGCACTCGAACTGAGCCCGATCACTGCAGACCAGCAGCGTGACATCGTCGCGTTCATCAACCTCGCGGTCGTCGTTAGCTGCTGCTACCTGGCGATCAGCCTGGTCCTTCAGACGAAGGACGATTTCCGCTTCATCATTCCGTACGTGGAGTTTACAAAGCAGACGAAAGGCGCCCGCCCGATGCTGCTCGACACGAGCGTCCTGATCGACGGGCGCATCAGCGACATCGCCCTGACGGGCATGATCGAGAGCCAGATCATCGTGCCGCAATTCATTCTCGACGAGCTCCAGGCCGTCGCCGACAGTGCGGACAAGATGAAGCGAAACCGGGGTCGCCGGGGATTGGACGTGCTCGGCAAGCTTCAGAAAAACAGCCGGGTAGACGTCATCCTCTACGCCCACTCGGCCCGCGACGACGACCAGAAAGTCCCCGCCGACCAGCGGCTGATGGACCTGACAAAAGAGCTGAACGCTCGGGTGCTGACGACGGACTACAACCTCAATAAAGTCGCCCAGCTTCGCGGCGTCGACGTCATCAACATCAACGACCTCGTCAACGCGCTCAAGCCGGTCGTGCTGCCCGGAGAAAAGATGGTCGTCCGGCTCATTAAGCCCGGCGAGGAATCCGGACAAGGTGTCGGCTATCTCGAAGACGGGACGATGGTCGTCGTCGAGCAAGGCAGGCCGCACGTGAACGAGGAGGTCGAGTTCACCGTGACCAGCGCCCTGCAAACCAGTGCCGGGCGGATGATCTTCGGCCGGATGGGCGGCGGCGGCGGCGATTCCCCCGTCCGCCGACGCCCCCGCACAGACACGCCCTCGGCGACGAGTTGATTTCCAATTGGTCGAGGTTGGCGCGCGTGGCGGACACGAATATCCACCGGCTAACAGTAAGTCCTTGTCCCGCCCGTTGCCTCAACAGGTGCCGCGTCGCTCAGCAGCCAGAACATCGAATT
>JBKJRK010000259.1:0-4564 GCA_046593135.1 Tepidisphaeraceae bacterium
CAGGTCATAATGCTGACCGGCGCGCGCCCTTCCTGCCCGTCGATCTGCTTCAGGCGGTTGAGAACCGGCCGGAGAAACGCCTCGAACAGGCCGACGCTCAAAGGCCGGAGCGTCGTGTCTCGCAAATCGTCGATCGAGAGAATCACGACCGCTTCGACGCCCGCCTCGCCCACCCACTGCGGCGTCGTCAGTCGGGCAAAATCCCGCCCGACGTAATAGGGATCGACTTGATCGGGAGGCGTCAATCGTTGCGCGTCCGGCGGCCCGCTCACGCCCTCCGCCTCCGCCGTGTTGCAGCCCCAGAAAAGCAACGCGGTGAAACCAACACAAAACGTGACTCGCATGCTTAAATGCTCCGCAACTCAAACTTCAGAAAAAGCGGCAGGTCAGGATAACAAGTGCGTCGTGGGAGTCACGCGCTTGTCCGTGCCGGCGCAATGCTCGCTGAAGTGTGCGGGAGTCAGGCCCGGGCAGGCACGAGTTCGATCACGACCCCCTCGTCCGCCCGCACCCTGACCTCTTCCGCCACCGGCTCCATGTCGCGGTCGAGGTGGGTCGAGAGCGCAATTCGACCGGTGACACTGATCGTCGACGGGGAGGCAGGCTTAAACGTCTGCGGCTGATTGGTGAGATTCAGCACAACCAGAAAGCGGCGGTCGCCTTCGCGACGGGCGTAGGTGATGAGTTCCCCGACATCGTCCGGCGCGGCGACGGGCTCGTAGGCGCCAATGTGCAGGGCGGGCTCGGCCCGCCGGAGGTCAATGAGCCGGCGGTAGAGCGAGAGGAACGACGCAGGGTCTTCCTGCTGGACGGCGACATTGACAGTTTCATAGTCCGGCGCGAGCGGCAACCACGGCTCCCTCTCCATACCCCCGCCGTTGCCCTGACGTGTGAATCCCGCGCGGGGCGACGAATCCCATTGCATCGGAGTCCGCTCAGGGTCGCGGCCGAGGCCCATGCCGGGGACGTTTTTCTCGAAAGGGTCTTGGACCCGATTCGCCGGGATCGGCACGTCCGACATGCCGATCTCCTCGCCGTAATACATCGTCGGCGTGCCGCGCAGCGTGAGTAGCATCATCGCCGCCACGCGCGCTTGCGGCCGGCCGATCCGGCTGGCGATGCGCGGGTTGTCGTGGTTGCCGAGCACCCAGTTTGGCCAGCCGTAACTGGGGAGCGACTGCTCGTAGTGCTGGATGGCATGGCTGATCGTTTTTGCGTTCCAGGCCATGGTAATAAGTTGGAAGTTGAACGGCATGTGCACGCCCTGCCCGCCGTCGCCGTAATACATCACGAGTCGCTCGACGGGCAGATAGATTTCCCCGACCAGCATGCGGTTTTCGTATTCGTCGATCACGCCGCGCATCCCGCTGATGATGTCGTGCACCTCCGGGCGGTCCGCGATGTAGGTGGCGAGGAACTCGTGGTGCGGGTTGTGGCTACCGGGCACGTAGTTCGGGTTGCGCGGGTTGTCGCGGAACTGGTCGTCCTTCACGATGTGATAGATCACGTCAACGCGGAAACCGTCTACGCCCCGGTCGAGCCAGAAGCGCAGCACCTCGTGCATTGCCGCCTGCACTTCCAGGTTGCGCCAGTTCAGGTCCGGCTGCTTGTTCAGAAACGCGTGAAAATAGTACTGCCCGGTCGTTTCATCAAAACGCCAGGCAGACCCGCCGAAGTTGCTGAGCCAGTTGTTGGGCGGACCGCCCTTGTCGCCGTTGCCGGCGCCGGAGTCGCGCCAGATGTACCAGTCGCGCTTCGGATTCGTGCGTGAACTCTTCGATTCGATGAACCACGGGTGCTCATCGGACGTGTGGTTTGGGACGAAATCGAGGATGAGCTTCAGGTCGCGCCGATGGGCCTCGGCAAGCAGCCGGTCAAAATCGGCAAGGGTTCCAAAAATCGGATGAATATTGCAGTAATCCGAGATGTCGTACCCAAAATCCGCCATCGGCGACGGATAAATCGGCGACAACCAGACGGCGTCAACGCCGAGCCATTTGAGGTAATCGAGCCGTTCGATGACCCCCTGCAAGTCGCCGACTCCGTCGCCGTTCGTATCCATGAACGAGCGCGGGTAGACTTGGTAGATAATCCCCTTCTGCCACCATTCGTGCTGCTGGGCCGCCGCCATGAGGGATCCTTGTGTCATTAACAATCCACAGGGAATCGCTTACCCCGCCTGCGCTCGAATCGTCAACGGCCTTTCCAACCCTGCGTGCAACTTGCCTGACGTCCTCCGGAGAAACTCGCCATTTTGCCAACTGGCCTCGCTCGCTACACTCACGCCACGATGGCCCGTGATTCTTATTCCGAGCGACACACCATGCACACAGAGCATCGATCCGACAAGAATCAAAACATAACCGGCAGATTGCCCTGGCGCAGGTTATTGGTGGGGTCAGAAGTTATGCCGGGTGGCGTTCATTTCCGCGTCTGGGCGCCGCGGCGCAAGGCGGTTGAGGCCGTCTTTGAATCCGACCCGCGCGGCGGGCTGATCCTGACGCCCGAGCCAGACGGCTACTTTTCCGGCCTCGCGCCGCACGCGAAAGCGGGCACGCTTTACCGGTTTCGGCTCGACGGCGGCAAGACGCTGTTTCCGGATCCGGTTTCGCGGTATCAGCCACAGGGGGTGCACGGGCCGTCGGAGGTGGTCGATCATTCAGCGTTTCAATGGACAGATGGCGATTGGCCGGGCGTTGGACCGGCGGGGACGGTGTTATATGAGATGCACGTCGGAACGTTCACGCAAGACGGAACGTGGGAAGCAGCCATTCAACGGCTGCCCGATTTGGCGGAGTTGGGCGTCAATTGCGTCGAAGTGATGCCCGTCGCGGAATTCGCGGGCCGATTCGGGTGGGGTTACGACGGCGTCGATTTGTTCGCACCCACTCGACTGTACGGGAAGCCGGACGATTTTCGCCGGTTTGTCGACCACGCTCACGCGCTCGGCGTGGGCGTCATTCTCGACGTCGTTTACAACCACATCGGGCCGGACGGCAATTATCTCCGCGAGTTTTCCGAGGATTATTTTTCTACCCGCCACAAGACCGACTGGGGCGAGGCGATTAATTTCGACGCGCCGAACAACGGGCCGGTGCGGGAATTCTTTCTCGCCAACGCACGCTACTGGGTCGAGGAGTTTCACGTCGACGGCTACCGGTACGACGCGACCCATGCCATCTACGACGACTCACCCGAGCACATCCTGGCCGCCATCTCCAAGATCGTCCGCCAGACTGCCGGGAAACGAAAAACGTATCTGGTGAACGAGAACGAGCCGCAGCACACGCGAATCGTCCGCCCGATCGAAGCCGGCGGGTATGGGATGGACGCGCTGTGGAACGATGATTTTCACCACAGCGCGATGGTGGCGCTGTCGGGCCGTAACGAAGCGTATTTCACCGACCACCTCGGCAGCCCGCAGGAATTCATCTCGGCCGTAAAGTGGGGATTCCTGTATCAGGGCCAGCGCTACGCGTGGCAGCAGCAGCGGCGCGGCGCCCATGCCCTCGACCTGCCTCCCACGGCGTTCATTAACTTCATCCAAAACCACGACCAGATTGCCAACTCCGGCTTGGGGCTTCGCGCCCTTGAGGTGTCGAGTCTAGCGCAGTTGAAGGCCATGACCGCCCTTTTGCTGCTGTCACCGCAGACGCCGATGCTGTTTCAAGGCCAGGAGTTCGCGGCGTCCAGCCCGTTTTACTACTTCGCCGATCACAATACCGAACTCGGCAAGCTCGTCTGCGCGGGCAGGGGGCGAGAGGCGAGCCAATTCCCAAGCTTGGCGACGCCGGAGGCACAGGCGGCATTGGCAAATCCGTGTTCGGAGGACACGTTTCTCCTTTCAAAGATCGACCACACGGAGCGAAAAAAAGGCCGCCACGCGACAATGCTTTCGTTGCACCGGGATCTCCTGCATCTCCGGCGCGAAGAACCCGTGTTACGCCGAGTGCAGCGGCGCGGCGACCTCGACGGCGCAGTGCTCGGGCCGGGCGCCTTCGTGTTGCGTTACTTCGGCGAAGCGGGTGACGACCGTCTACTCTTGGTGAACTTCGGCGCCGACTTCCCTCTCGTCCCCGCCCCCGAGCCGCTGCTCGCGCCGCCGGCGAATCAGCGGTGGTCGCTGCTTTGGTCGAGCGAAGACGTCCGCTACGGCGGCGCCGGAACGCCGGCCCCTGATACCGAGCGTGAGGGCTGGCACCTGCCCGGCCGTTCGGCGCTGTTTCTCCGTCCGGTGCCCGCCGAGGAAGGACGTGTGGAAACGCGAAGGCTACAGCAGTCTTAAAACAATCTCGAATCGATACGAAAATCAACACACATCTTCACGAAATCAGTGCGTGAATACATCTGCCGGTACGGTGTCCACTGACAACCGCATTCCGAAACGGTCGCACGCGCTTCTCCGAATACAAGCATTCTGGCAAAATCGGTATATCATGCTTTCATCATCTTGCCGGGCGTAGAGTTCCGCCACATTCGGCTTATGGGAGCCGGTATGCAGGTCGGGCGGTCGGGGGGGCTAAGGGGCGTTTCTTCCGCGCATCAACAGGGCGGTTGTCGGAGC
>JBKJRK010000020.1:0-5215 GCA_046593135.1 Tepidisphaeraceae bacterium
TACCCCGACTGGATGACGGTGGCGAACTACCTCCGGGCCACCGAAGACGGCGCGGCCCGCTTGCTGCCCAACTATGTCGGCGTGAATCCGATCTCTTCCTACGACGGCTTCGGCATCGCGGGGTCGGCTTACGTCAACGCCTCCTACGGCCCGTTCACGATCCATGGCGATCCCAGTGCGCCGGATTTTTCAGTACCAAACATCGGCTTCAAAGATCGCGCCGAGGCGGATCGGTTGAGCGATCGCGTTCGCCTCAAACAGAGCCTCGATCGCCTGTCACGTGCAGTCGATCACTCCGGGACGATGCAAGCCATCGACGGTTTCGAGGCCCAGGCGCTCGGTCTCCTGACCAGCCCGGCGGCGCGAGAAGCGTTTGACTTGAGCAGGGAGCCCGACCCCGTTCGCGACCGTTACGGGCGCAACGCGTGGGGCCAGCAATGCCTGATGGCTCGACGGCTCGTCGAAGCCGGCGTGGAGATCATCACGACGACGCTGGACGGGCCGCTGTGCGGTCGGGTGCACAACTGGGACGACCATGCGGTCAACCAGAACTTATTCGACGCGTATAGGCTGCGCATGCCGTATTACGACCAGGCGGTGACGGCCTTGATTGAAGACGTTTATGCACGCGGCTTGGATAAACGGGTGTTGGTGGTCGTCACCGGCGAGTTTGGACGTACGCCGCGGATCGCCGCCGGCGCCAGCAGCGGTGGGGGCGTCGGCAGCGCGGCGGCCGGAATCACGCAGCCGGGGCGCGACCATTGGCCGGGCGCATTCTCGCAACTCTGGGCCGGAGGCGGTATCCAGACCGGCGGCGTTATCGGCGCAACCGACAAGCTGGGCGAGCAGGTCGCCGAACGCCCGTTCTCGCCCGGCGATTTTCTCGCGACGATCTACCGCCACCTCGGAATCGACGCCGCGCAGGTCACGCTGCCCGACTTCTCCGGCCGGCC
Organism: Tepidisphaeraceae bacterium; assembly: GCA_046593135.1. Classification (GTDB taxonomy): domain Bacteria; phylum Planctomycetota; class Phycisphaerae; order Tepidisphaerales; family Tepidisphaeraceae; genus JBKJRK01. The sequence continues at coordinate 954 of JBKJRK010000020.1, forward strand.
CATCTCCATCCTGCCGCGCGGCGGCACGGCAATCCCTGAGTTGCGCGGGCAGGGCTGAACGCCCGTCCGGCGACATCTTCGTCGGCTTCACCACCGCCGAACCCGCTCTTCAACCCGATCGTCGTCCGCAATCAGTGCCACGGCGGCAATGCCAATGAACAGCCCGGTTTCCACAACGCCCGGCCGTTTCGCGAGTTTGTTTTCAAGTTCGACGGGGTCGGCGATGCCGTTTGGGAAGCGGACGTCGTAGATGTAGTTGGCGTTGTCTGTGACATAGGTTCCGCCCTTGATCTTGTCCTGGCGGAGCGTCGGCGTGCCGCCGAGCGAGCGGAAAAAATCGACGTGGGTTTCGTGGCCGAAAGGCGTAACCTCAACGGGCAACGGCTGGGTGGTGCCGAGCTTGGCCACCGCTTTGCTCGAATCCGCGATGACGACCATCTTTCCCGAGCTGGCGGCCACGATTTTTTCGCGTAGCAATGCTCCGCCGAGGCCCTTGATGAGGTTCATTTGCGGGTCGATCTCGTCGGCGCCGTCGACGGTTACGTCGGGGCGGGGGTTTTGTGCCAGAGTCGTTAACGTGACCCCTTGCTGCCGGGCAAAATCCGCGGCCCACTCGCTCGTCGGAACGCCTTTGATGTCGCGCAGCCTGCCTTCGCGGATCGCTACTCCGAGCGCTTCGTGAAAGTGGCGGGAGGTCGAGCCGGTGCCAAGGCCGACCACCATGCCGCTCTTGACGTGCGCCAACGCCGCCACCGCCGCCCGCTTTTTGCTTTCCATTCCGGGCAGGATACCGGCCGTCCGCGGGGGGGGCTAGGTTGGACGTCGAGATGTTGTGAGCAGGGGAAAAATGATGGAACGAGTGAGAAGAGATTCCGGAACGCGGGCGTGCCGGTCGATGCGTCGTATCCTGTTTGTCACGATTGCCTCGCCGCCTTCGCCCGTTATCGGCTCTTCAGTTCGCCGCCCGTTTGTTTGACGCTCCGCGACACCGCGCATACCATCCGACCACTCCAGCAGAGACGAGGAGAAGAATGTCGAACCCTGACTTGAAGAATGTCGACCCGCGGCTCGTGTCGCGGGCGATGGATTACCTGGGGGCCAACGCCTCCGCACTGACCGCCGGCGTGCCGCCGATGATCCAACCCGGCCGCGGCCCGGTGGCCATGCCGGTCGCCATGCCCGGGCCGTCGGGCGGCGGGTACAACCGCTACCGCGAGATGACCCTCGAAGAAATGCTGCTCGAAAATCGAGTGGTCTTCCTCGTCGGTGAAATCAACCACGTGACCGCGTCCCGGGTCATCATGCAGATGCTTTATCTGCAGAGCATGAAGAAAGACCAGGACATCAACTTCTACATCAACAGCCCGGGCGGCGTCGTCGACGACACGCTGGCGATGTATGACATCATGCGGTTCCTCACCTGCGACATCGCCACCTACTGCATCGGCCGGGCCGAGAGCGGCGGGGCGATCGTGTTCGCCGCGGGCAAGAAGGGCAAACGCTACATCTTGCCCAACGCCAAGGTGATGATCCACCAGCCGTTCGGCGGGGTGTACGGCCAGGCGGCGGACATCGAGATCCAGGCCGAGGAAATCCTCAAGACCAAGGAAACGCTCATCAACGTCCTCGCCAAGTGCACCGGCCAGACGCCGGACCGCGTCCGCGAAGACAGCGAGCGCGACCGCTTCTTCGACGCCAAGGAAGCGGTGGCGTACGGCCTGTGCGACGAAGTGCTCGGCGAAGATTCCGACCCCGCCGTCGCCGCCGCGGCGGCCGACGGGACGAAGCCGAAATAACCAGGAGTCAGGGGTCAGGTGTCAGCAGTCAGTCCTGATCCCTGACCGTTAATTCCTGACTCCTGACTCCTATGCTTTTCACCGCCGTCGACCATCCCGCGATCGCGTGTTACGACGTGCTGAAACTCGCGGAATGGTATTGCAAGACGTTCGGGATGCGTGTGATCGCGAAGAACGACGCGACCCCGCCGGCGCTGGTCGTCGGTTTCGGCGATTCAGTCCGCGGCGGGGCGATGATCGAGATGGTGCCGGTTAAGGACGAAGGCCCCAGCCCGGCCGAGACGCCGCGGTTTCAGCCGGGGTGGCGCCATGTGGCGCTGTGCGTCAGCGATTTCGACGCGGCGTACGCGAAGCTGAAAGACGCCGGCGTCACGTTCACCACGGCCGTAGTTGACGCCGTCGGTGGCGGACGAACGATCCTGTTCCGCGACCCCGAAGGCAACGAGCTTCAGATCGTGCAGAGATGAGGAGAGAAGTAGTCAGTAGCCAGTAGTCAGTCGACAGTAGAAATGCAGGTTTTCTACTGACGACTGACTACTGGCTACTGACTACTCAGCAAGACATGAGCATCAACAACACCCTGATTCCTATCGTCATCGAGAAGTCCGGCCGCGGTGAACGCGCGTACGACATTTACTCGCGCCTGCTGAAGGACCGCATCATCATGCTCAACGGCCCAGTCACCGACGACTCGGCCAACGCGATCATTGCGCAGATGCTTTTTCTCTCCAACGACGACCCCAAGACCGACATCCAATTCTACATCAACTCGCCCGGCGGAAGCGTCTCCGCGGGGTTCGGCATCATGGACACGATGCGGTTCCTCCGCTGCGACGTCGCTACCACTTGCATCGGCATGGCCGCCAGCATGGGCGCGTTTCTCCTGTCGGCGGGAACGAAGGGCAAGCGGGCCGTCCTTGAAAATAGCCAAGTGATGCTCCACCAGCCGCTCATCGGCGGCGTCTTGCAGGGCCCGGCGACCGACCTCGGCATCGAAGCGGCCCACATGCTCCGCCTCCGTGACCGACTCTATAAGCTGATGAGCGAGTTCACCGGAAAGACCAAGGAGCAGATCCACCGCGACTTCGACCGCAACAAGTGGCTCTTCGCCGAAGAGGCGCTGGAGTACGGCTGCGTCGACCGGGTGCTCGACAGCGCTCCCGACGTCGCCCCGCGCGTCCGCAACGAGACCGTCGAAGACAAGATCTGATCGATATCCATGCGACCGAGCTGTCTCCTGCTTCTCCCGCTGGCCGGCATCATCGCGATGAGCGGGGGATGTTCGCTCTTAAGGAAACCCGACAAGGCGAACATCGAACTGCGAAAACAGAACCAGGAACTACAGGCACGCCTCGCCGAATCACAGCGGACGTCCGAAGCCGATGCAGCCCGGCTTCGGTCAATCGAGGGTCGCGCCGAACCGCTTCCGACCTTGCCCCGCGAGCGATTGGCCAAACTTTTCACCGCCCATGACATCAAGCTCGGACGGCTTACCGGCGGGGCCGATCTCGACCCGGCGAAGCCGGGGCAGGAAGGCCTGAAGATTCACGTTACCCCGCTCGACGAAACCGGCGACCCGATCAAGGCGGCAGGGGCGTTCACAGTCGAAGCGTTCGATTTGTCGCAGGACCAGGGTGTCAAGATCGGCACGTGGACGATCGACGCCGCCGCCGCCAGGGAGAATTGGTCGTCTGTGCTCAATCGCTACGAATACGTCTTCTCCCTCCCCTGGCAGATGCCGCCGATGACAACGAGCCTGCATCTCGACGTGACGTTTGACGACGAGCTAACGCAAAGGCGTTTCAAGAAGTCGGCCGATGTGACGGTTGATTCGCCCCCCGGCGCGGAGCCGGCTAACGCGGCTACGGGGCCCGCCGCCGCGCCCGCGACACTGCCGGCCTCGGCAAACTAATCCCGCCGACACGCCGCGTCCGTTCCGGCGTATCATTCTTTCAGCGATGTCTAAAGACCGACCCATGGATCGCAGGCGTTTCTTCCGCGAAGGGCTGCGCGAGCTGCTCGGGCCTGTGTCGCGCGCGGTAGAGCCCATTCATCGCGTCGCAAAGGAACTCGGGAATCTGGACCGCGTCGCCCCCACCACCCCTCCCGCGGCCCCGGCGCCCCCGCCCCCTGAATTGGCACCGCCGGCTGGGGCGATCGCGCGCGGCTCGCAATCCGTGCCGGCTCCGGAGACCAACTGGCTCCGTCCGCCCGGTGCGTTGCCGGAAGACGAGTTCCTTGCGACGTGCAGCCGCTGTTCCAAGTGCGTCGAGGTGTGCCCGGTCCAATGTATTAAGATCGACCCGGACCGTACGCTCGCGAGCGGCGCTCCGTACATCGACGTCAATGCGATGCCCTGTGTGTTGTGCAACGGGCTTCAGTGCATGAACCATTGTCCGAGCGGGGCGCTGCTCCCGACGCCGCTCGCCGACATCGACATGGGCACGGCGGTGTGGCACCAGCACC
>JBKJRK010000248.1:0-9773 GCA_046593135.1 Tepidisphaeraceae bacterium
CCCAATTCGTCGCCGGCGAAGAAGCGGGCGGTGCCCGTGGCGGCGAATTCGGTCGCGTCGGTGCGCACGACGAGCCGCGGGGCGCCGCCGAGGCCGGGGTCGTCGCTCATGAGTTTCACCGCCGACCCGTCATCCGTTCGTGCGGCCAGCACGACGCTTTCGTCGTCGAGGATGCCATCCACCTCGGTCCCGAACGCGCCGAATCCGTTAACCGTCAGGACTGAAGCGTCGCTGGCGTCGGCGTCGCCTTCGTAATCGATGTCGATGTCGTAGAGGAACAGCAGCGTGCCGAGTTCCTGGTCGCGCACGACGGTGCTCGTCAGCGTTCCCTTCAACGTTCCTGGGAATTCGACAAATTCTCCACCCATCGGCCCGTATTCGATCGAGAACGGCAGCACGGTTTCGGCCAGCACCGGCCCTTCCGGCGTCACGTAGTCGGCGGCGCTGACGATCACGGTCTGCCCGGGCATGACAACCCCCGCCGGCGACGAACGGGGGATTCCGCCCGATGCAACAACGGCGACAAGCACAGTGGTCCAACTCCTCGGCATGACAAACCACCTTTCGATTGTGCCGGCGGGTTGCGGCACGCACCCGCCGGGCGCACCACCGGGGTCGGCCGGCGGCGCGCGAGGCCGTATTCCGGCCTGACATCGCTATCGGCGGCGCGCAGCAGTTCGGATCAAAGGCGAAACGCCAAGTCCGATAGCCCGCCGGACCGCCGTGTCGGCGGCGACGCGAGAGCCCGCCCAATTGCCTCCGGCCCGGCCACACCTATACTGCTGGGCCGATGTTGAAGAAGCGGAAGACGCGCGAATTGGCCATGCAGTCGTTGTTTCTATGGGACGCGCAGAGTCGCGCTGACATGGATCAAGCGCAACAGGTCGTAGAGGATGGTGTGCGTGACTTTGTTGCGCGCTTCATTGAAAAGGGTGCTGAGCCTCCAGCTCCCGAAGAGATTGCCGAAATTCGTTCGCGCTCCCTTGAGATGGCGAGCGGCACATGGGGCCAGCGTGAACAGATCGACGCGTGGATCGAGCGGCTTGCCCCCCAGTGGCCCCCCCGCCGCCAGCCCGGCGTCGACCGGAACCTCATCCGCCTGGCCGTCTGGGAACTCACCAACACCGACACCCCGCCAAAGGTCGTCATCGACGAAGCCATCGAACTGGCCAAGCAGTTCAGCACCGAACAGAGCGCGTCGTTCGTGAACGGGGTGCTGGATTCGGTGTTGAAGGAAAAGCGGGGGATGACGGGGGAAGAGAAGACAGTAGACAGAATACAGTAGACAGAAGGGGGAAAGAGCCGCGTTACTCGCATTTCTTCTGTCTACTGTATTCTGTATCCGGTCTACCTCATTCTGTCTCAGTCTACCTCCCCATGGCTTTCTTCTCCAAAACCCTCGACAAGCTCAAAAATGCCCTCCGCAAGACGGCTGTGGTGCTCAACACCGACGTCCGGACGCTGTTCGTCCCCGGGCGGCAGATCAATGACGCCTTCCTCGCCGAGATGGAAGAGCGCCTGCTCCAATCGGACATGGGCGTGACAAACGTCGACCGTATCGTGGGCGAGGTGCGCGAGAGTTGGCGGCTCGGAAAAATCCGCAACGCCGACGAAGCCGGGCGGGTGATGCGCGAGGAAATCCTTGGTATCCTGACGAAGAACGACGTCCCAGTCTCACGCGAAATTCGGTCCGCGGCCTCGGGCCCTACAGTCATCCTCGTCGCCGGTATCAACGGGGCGGGCAAGACGACGAGCATTGCCAAGCTGGCGTGGCTGATGAAGAACCAGGCGGGCAAAAAAGTGATGGTGTGCGCCAGCGACACGTTCCGCGCCGCCGCCGTTGATCAGCTCACGATTTGGAGCGAGCGGACGGGGGTGGAGATCGTGAAGCACAAGATGGGCGCCGACCCCGCCGCCGTCGCCTACGACGCCTGCGAGGCGGCCAAGAGCCGGGGGATCGACGTGCTGATCGTCGACACCGCCGGCCGACTTCACACGCAGGATCACCTCATGCGCGAGCTGGCGAAGATCCGCGACGTCGTCTCCAAGCGGATCGAAGGCGCGCCGCACGAAGTGATGCTCGTGCTCGACGCAACCACCGGCCAGAACGCCGTCGCGCAGGCGAAGAACTTCGGGCAGGCGATCAACGTGACCGGCATCATGCTCGCCAAGCTCGACGGCACCGCCCGGGGCGGCGTCACGCTGGCGATCAAGGAACAGCTCAACATTCCCGTCAAATTCGTCGGACTCGGCGAAACCCCGGAAGACATCGAAACTTTCGACCCCGCCCGCTTCGTCGAAGCCTTGTTCGGCGAAGCGACGCCGGCGGCGTAAACCCGCTTCGCGTGGCGCGGGTTTCCCGACCCGTGTTTTTTCGGCAGTGAAGACACGGGTTAGGAAACTCGTGCCACGAATCAACCGACCGGCGGTTCTCCGCCTTCGCCGTCGGGCGCATCACCGGGCAGTTCCCCCTCCGCGGCGGCATTTCGCTCCGCCGCGCGGCGTTTCCATTCCTTTTGCAGGCGTTCGCGCTCGGCTTCCTCGCGCTGCATGGCGAGTTGGCCGAACAGCTTCATCCCGCCGTACACGCCGGCGGCGAGCAGCGCGGTGCCGAACAGGACGCATAACCACATCCACATAGGGCTTTCTCCAACGAACGTTTGGCGGAAGGGCCAGGTTCCGGGTCTCTGAAGCGACCCGGCCGTGCAATCACCTCGATGATCTCGCCAACAAAGTCAGTGCCACCATCTCCGCGGCGGCCTGGGCGGCGCGTTCGCCGGCGTGGCCGTGAGAGCCGCCGATGCGGGCAAGGGCTTGGTCTTCGGTGTTGGTCGTGAGCACGCCGAAAATCACGGGGAGTGATTCCGAGAGCGCCACCTGCTGGATCCCCCGGGCACACTCGCCGGCGACGTAGTCAAAGTGCGGCGTGTCGCCGCGAATGACGCAACCGAGGCAGACGACGGCGCCATATTTCCCCGTCTGCGCGAGAATTTTTGCCGCGACCGGCAACTCGAACGCGCCCGGCACGCGGTGAACGTCTACCGCGCCGTCCGCCAAGCCCATCTGTTTCAATCGCCGCAGGCACCCGGCGAGAAGCTCATCGACGATGTGCGCATTGAACCGGGCCGCCACGACGGCGACGCGGACGCCGGGCGGAAAGGTCGTCGGAGGAGGCGCGGGAACGTGGGTGCTCATCGACGTGGAAGGTATGGCGTTGACGGAGGAAAGTAAACGGCCGGTAGTTGAATGAAAAACATGCAATGAAAAATGCAAAACCGGTAAACGAAGTGACTGCCGTCTCCATTGACCGGTTTTGCATTGCATGTTTTGCTTTGCATGTTTCAATTCAACCCGAAGCCGGCATCGCTTTAATTTTCCCCCCCGCCCACTTAGCTTGACGTCCACTCATGCTCACCGGCCTTTCCCAACGATTGCTCACAGTGCTCCAGCTCACGCGGATGGCGCTGGTCTTCACCGCGATCGCCGACGGGCTGTGCACGCTTTTGCTCGCGGCTCGCGCCCGCGCGGGATTGAGCGGAAGTTTGGCGGCGCAGATCAGTCCCGTTCAAGTGTTCTGGGCGGCGACCATCTCGGCGGGGCTGTACGGGTTCGGGATGAGCCTGAACGACATCATCGACCGCCGCCGCGACGCCCAGATCGCCGCGACGCGACCGTTGCCTAGCGGGCGGATCGGGCTGACCACCGCCCATCTCGTCTGCGGCGGGCTGTTGCTGCTGGCGCTGATCGGCGGGACATTTTACGGACTCGGCTGGAGCTCGTGGCGCAGTCTTGTGTTGGTTGTCTTCACGGCGATGCTCGTCGTGTTTTACGATCTGGCCGGTAAATACCTTGTCGCGCCGGGGCTCATCACGCTTGGCCTGATTCGATTTTTCCACGCGTTAGTGCCCGCGCCCTACGTGCCGTTGCTGTGGCATCCGCTGCTTCTGCTGAACCACGTCGCGATCCTGTCGGCCGTCGCGTACCACTGGGAGGAAAAGCGCCCGCCGCTTACGCGGGCGCATTGGGTCACGGTGCTCGGGGGGCTGCTGGCGGTGGATGTTGTGGCGGTCAGTTTCATGATCACGCGCCACGACGGCTGGCCGCCGTCGTTGCGCGTCGGCCCCGAACTTTTCGCGCCGCTGGCCACCGCGGCGGTGTTTGTCGCAGTGGCGTGGGGCGTCAAGCGTCGCAACGCGACCTCGCGCGAAGCCGGACAGAAACTCATGCTCTACGGCTTGCTCTGGCTCATTATTTACGACGCCTGTTTTGTCGGTGCGTATGTGAAAAGCTCACTGGCCACGCTCGCGGTCTTCGCCCTTTTGCCGGTCGCCTATTTCTCGGTACGGCTGATGCGGTGGTGGTCGAAATTGATGGCCGTTTCGCAGAAGCCGCAGTTCAAGCGGGCGCGGGTATTGTAGCGGCGACGCCCGCGTCGCCTTGTGCGAACTTCGCCGGCACATGAGGCGTCGCAGCTACCTTACCGCCCCGTAGGCGTCTGCGCGCCCGGCTTTGCGGGCGCGGACGTCTTCCGCTTGAGTGGTGCAACGGGTGCGGGCGGGCCGGAGGGTTTTCCCTTGGGATGTGTGGCGAGTGATTCGGCCTTGGCCGATTCTTCAGCGGCGAGGGCGCGCTTGCGCAAAACCTGACCGGTGAAGACGATTTTCCACGTCTTGGGCTGGAAGCTGCCGCGGATGGCGCGGGCGGAAGTGAGGTACGTCTTGCTCGCGCGGAACAGGCTGGCGGTCGTGCCCAGCAGGCGGAAGCGCTTGAGCTTTTTCTTGGCTTCCTGCAGGTGCAGGTTGAGCATTTCGAGCCGAAGGTAGCCGTGAGTGCCGTCGGCGTATCGGGCGACGACCTGCTCGATCTCGCGCAGCCGGCCCCAGTCGCCGGTGGCGGTTTTGTTGTCGGCGAGCCAGCGGAAGTTGGCCAGATGCTTCGGCAGGTAGGCGATTTTCAACCCTTTCACCGCCATCTTGAGCCACAGGTCGTAATCCATGCACCAGTGCAAGCCCGTGTCGATCCCGCCGACGGCCTCGAACGCGCTGCGGCGGAAAAATACGGTGGGCTGAACGATGAAATCGGTGTAGTGAAGCAGTCGGTGCTGATTGTACGGCTCCACGTGGACGCACTTGGCGATGAAGTTGCCGTGGGCGTCAGTGAAGTTGGCGTCGCCATAAACCGCGGCGACGTCGGGGTTGCTCCAGAGAAATTCGACGGCGGCGGCGACGGCCCCGGGGGCGTAGGTGTCGTCGGAATTGAGCCAGCCAAAGATCGAGCCTTTGGCGTTGAGAAAGCCTTTGTTCAGCGCGTCACTCTGGCCGCGGTCCCGTTCGCTGGTCCAGTTGAGCCGGCGGCCGAAGCGCTTCAGCTCGGAGATCGTGTTGTCGGTCGAGCCGCCGTCCATCACGATGTATTCGATGTTCTGGTAGCTCTGCGTCAGCACCGATTCCACTGCGTCGCCGATGTACCGGCCGGTGTTGTAGCTGGGGGTGACGATGGAAACGAGCGGGGTGGAAGCCATGGACAGCGCCATCAATTCCCTCTCCCCTGTACACGGGGGAGAGGGTTAGGGTGAGGGGCGGTTTTTGCCAGGTACCGCAATGGCCCCTCACCCCGGCCCTCTTCCCCGCGTACAGGGGAGAGGGAGAAAGAATTACTTCGCGCCGGCGGGCGTCTTCTCGCGGCGGGGCGTCTGGGCGAAAACCGTCACTTCGAGCTTCGGCTCGGCGTCGAGCGAGAACCCCGCCGCCACGGCGTCGTCGCGGAACATCTTTACCGTTTCGAGCGAATACTCGTCGAGGTTTTTGCCGACGAGACTCAGTTTCTTCAGCACGTCGTTCGTGACCGTGATGATTTGACAGCCGATGGCGTCGGCCTGGAAGACGTTGAGCAACTCGCGGGGGCTGGCCCAGATGAGTTCCTGCATCGGGAACGCCTTGAGGATGCGGACCGAATCGGTCATGAGCGGGATCGGGTCGCGGCCGGTGTCGGCGATGCGACCGGCGAAGACGGAGACATAGCTCGGAGCGCCGTCGCCAAGGGCGTCGGACACTTCCTTTACCTGGTCGAGCGTCATGATCGCCGTGACGTTCTGTTTTACTCCGGCTTTGGCGAGACGCTTCACGAGCGGGCAGCAGGATTCGGACTTTGTGTTGGTAACGGGGATTTTGACGTAGACGTTTTCGCCCCAACTGGCGATCTCGTCGGCCTGCCGCTCCATCTCGGAGAAATCGTCGCTGAAAACTTCGAAGCTGATCGACTTGTCGGGGATGAGCTGGAGGATTTCTTTGGCGAAGGCGCGGTAGTCGCTGATGCCGGCCTTGCGCATGAGCGTCGGGTTGGTCGTGAGGCCCGAGACCCACGACTTGCGGGCCATCTCCAGCATGCCGGCCTTGTCGGCGCCGTCGGCGAAAATCTTCACCTTGAGTTGCTCAACGGTCGGAGGGGTCGGTGTAAGGCTGGAATCCGGCTTCATGATTCGATGCTCCTAACGTTGCCGACAAACGGGCCGGCGGGCGGTCAAGTTCCGTGTTTGGTTGAGGCGGCGGTGTTCAGCAGAGACAGAATCCGGTCCGCCGCCCCTGCAAGATCGGCAACAACGTAGTCCGGCGTACACTTGTGGCACTGGCTATACGGTACGTCAAACAGGAAAGTTTTGCACCCCGCCGCCGCGCCCGCAGCGACGTCACTCCACCGATCGCCGACCATAAAACTCTGCGGCAAATGAATCCCGTGTTCCGTCGCCGCCTGCATCAGCATACCGGGACCGGGTTTGCGGCAGTTGCATCCATCGACGTTGTCGTGATAACAAACGTAAAATGCCGTCAACATGGGCAATTCGCGCCTGATATGGGCGTTAATCTGTTCAACCACCTGTCTCGATTGCTTTCCCCGTGCAACGTCAGGTTGATTTGTAACCACCAACAGCGGCAGCCCCGCATCTGCCAAACGCTCGAGCGCGCTTCGGACGCCGACGGGGATTTCCACCTCGTCCACCGACATGGGCGGATAGGGCGTCCCATTGCGGACGACCGTGCGGTTGAGCACGCCGTCGCGATCGAGAAACACGGCGGGGTGACGCGGCATATTCACTTAACTGCTGATTCCCATTTCGTTTGTGCCGCTTTGATCGCCGGGTGCGAGACGATCAGGTGCCAGACGGTGGCTTGGAAGCTCTCGGAATGGGGCGTGATGTTGTCGGGGTTGACGGTCGGGATGATGCAGCAAGCGTCGGCGACCGTCGCCGTGTACCCGCCGTCGCGGCCGACGACGCCGAGGACGATCGAACCGACTTCCTTGGCGTATTGGACCGCGCGGACGAGGTTCGGGCTGATGTTCTTTTCGAGATTGCCGCCACCGACGGACAGGACAAAGATCACATCTTCCTTACGCAAACGACTGCCTTTCAACCAATTAACGAAAACGTCCTCCCAGCTCTCGTCGTTGACGCGGGCGGTAAGCTCGCTGACGTTGTCTGTCGGCGCGTAGGCCTCAAAGCCGGCGATCTTGCGAAAATCGTTGACGGCGTGGCTGGCGTTAGCCGCCGATCCGCCGACGCCTAGGAAGAAGATCCGCCCGTTTACCTTCCGGGCGTCCGCGAGCTTATTGACCATCTTCTCAATGGTGCTGACGTCCAACTTGGCAAGGATTTGCGTGACTTCGGCGATGTATTCGGTCGTGAAAGACAAGGGCAGTCCTTTATTTTGGTTGTAAGAGCCCGGTTCGACATTCCAGGAGCGAGCCCGGGAAGGCTAAGTATCCAAAGGACGCCGCCCGCGCCAAGGGGTTGCGAAAATCGGATGCGGAAAGATCAACACCCCGTGGAACTCCGAACTCGCGTTCAAATTCGATTGACATTTAACACAGCCGCTTCGTGGTTAACAACTCGTGACGGCGAGCGACGCGGCTAAGGCTTGCCCGGCTCGCGGACGTTCTTGCCCGTGCGCTTTGTCAGCGTGTCGCCCATATCCTCGCGGGCAAGTTCGGCGAGGTCCTGGAGCCGTTTCACGACATCGGGATGGTCGGCCGCGACGTTTTTGGTTTCGCCGACGTCGGCTTCGAGGTCGAAGAGGGATAGTTCGATTTTCTCAGTGCCTTGCGGGCCGATCGTGCCGCCGGCGCCGGGCTGCGGCGCGGTGCGGTAGTCGTGGGGGAAGTGAAGCTTCCACTTGCCGGAGCGGACGGCCTGCAGGTCGTTGATCCAGTAGAGGTACAGCGCCTCGTGCGGCGACTTGGCGCCCGGCTCGCCGGCGATGACCGGCCAGATGTCTTTGCCGTCAAGGACGCGCTCGCGTGAAATTTCCGCACCGGCAAGTTTTGCGATCGTCGGCAAGATGTCGATCGTCATGACCGGCTCGGCGGATTCCCGCCCCGCAGGGATTTTTCCCGGCCAGCGGAAAATCGCCGGCACGCGCACGCCGCCCTCGAAGCTCGTGCCCTTGCCCTCCCTTAGCGGCCGTGCCGAGCCGGCGTGGTCGCCGTAGCGGAGCCACGGGCCGTTGTCGGACGCGAAGACGACAAGCGTGTTTTCGTCCATCCCGGCAGATTTCAGCTTGTGGAGGATCTGACCGACCGACCAATCGATCTCCATGACGACGTCGCCGTACATCCCGCGCGGGCTCTTGCCCTTGAACTTGTCGGACACCGCCAGCGGCACGTGGGGCATGGAGTGCGGGACGTAGAGGAAAAACGGCCGGTCCTTGTTGGCGTCGATGAATTTCACGGCCCGCTCGGTGTAGAGCGTAGTGAGCTTGGACTGGTCCGGCTCGACTTCAATCGTTTTCGTCCCCTCGACTAGCGGCAGGTCGGGATAGTCGGCCTTCCGCTTCTCCGTTTTCCGCATATCGTTGGAATACGGCAGGCCAAGGTATTCGTCAAAGCCGTGGTGGGTGGGTAAAAAAGCCTCGCGGTCCCCGAGGTGCCACTTGCCAAAGATCGCGGTGGCGTAGCCGCGCGGCTTCAGCATTTCGGCGATGGTTTGCTCGCTCGCGTTGAGGCCCGTTGGACTGTTCGGCGGCAGCGCGCCGCGGATGCCGATGCGGTTGGGATAACACCCCGTCAACAGCGCCGCGCGCGACGCCGAGCAGACGGCCTGCGCGACGTAGAAGCTCGTGAGCCGCACTCCTTCTTTCGCCATTCGGTCGAGGTTGGGCGTGGCGACGTCGGAGCCGTAGCATCCGAGGTCGCCGTAGCCCAGGTCGTCCGCGTAAATGATGACGATGTTCGGCGGTCGCCCGGCGGCCGCGGTCGCGGCGTGCGTGTGAACATTCGCAACAATCGTCGCAACGAAAATCGCCGCCAGCAAATACCACCCTCGGCTCGACGCCATTCGGCCTCCTGATGTCACGGACTTGCCGGCACGATGCTAACGTGCCCGCGGCGTCGGTGTCGAATCGGTGTAGGGGCGAACCTCGTGTTCGCCTGCGTCTCCGCGGGAGGAGGACAGGGCGAACACAAGGTTCGCCCCTACGAGTGCTCGGACCTCGGAGGTCAGTCCTCGGGGCTACGATCGTTGGAAGGAAGCATCATGCGCGTCAGGGGACATCGGCTGCCGTCGTCGAATCATCCATTCGAACAACTGGAGAAGCGCACGCTCCTTTCGGCGGTTGTTCTCAACAAAGAAATCAACGACTTCGGCGACAGCGAGTTCGCCGACGACGTGGCGGTGCAGCGTGACGGCCGCATCCTCGTCCTCGGGCACACCGAAAACGCCAGCGGCGGCGATCGGCTGTTCATCGCGCGCTACGAGGTCGACGGCTCGCTCGATCCGTTCT
>JBKJRK010000313.1:0-5066 GCA_046593135.1 Tepidisphaeraceae bacterium
GGCCGGCCGGCTTTTTTACCGTACACGAACATGCCCATGCCGATCATGCCGAACACCAATGACGTCATCAGCAGATTGGAGTCCATCCCGCGCCTCTCGTGGCTATTGGGCCCATGACGACCACGCGCCTAGCCTTTCGACTTATCGGTCGAAATCAAGGACGGCTGTAGGGGCAAACCATCGGATTCGATAGATATTCTTGAACCTCGAATGAGGCCGACCGCCGTTTCGGCGCGCCAGCTGGGCGCCGGCGTCTGGCGGCGCCGAAAAATCACGTAAGACGCTATTTCGGAATCGTCAATTCTTTTGGGCCGACGGTCACAATGGTGAACGGGCCGGGCGCGTGTTGTTGAAGGTAGTCGTTGACGTGGTCGACCTGCACGGCGTCGATCGCCTTTTTGATTTCGTCGAGCGTGCGAATCCGGCCGCGGATGAAAAAATCGTGGGCGATCGCGCCGGCGCGGGCGCTGGTGCTCTCGCCCTGCATGATCGTGCTGGCCTTAAGGCCGGTTTTGGCCCGCGCCAACTCGGCTTCGGCGACGCCTTTCTGCAATCGGTGTAGTTCGCCGACGAAGCAGTCGAGCGTCGCCTGGGCGCGTTCGTTGCTCGTGCCGGCGTAGCCGAGAATACTCCCCTGGCCTTTCAAACTGCTGTAGCCCGCCCACACGCTGTAGCACAACCCGCGCTTCTCACGGACTTCGGTAAACAGCCGACCGCTCATCCCGCCGCTGAGGATTTCGACCGCGAGGCGGGCGGTGTAGTACTCCGGATCGGTTTCGTTCACCGACGGGTAAGCAATCCCGATGTGCGTCTGCTCGCATTGCTGGTGCTCGTGGTGGTAATTGCCGGGCGGCGGAAGGATTTCCACCGGCGGTTCGGCTTGGCCGTTCCAGTCGCCAAAATGCCTGCCGACTTCGTCACGAAGCTGGTCGAAATTGATCTGCCCTGCGACGGATAGAATCGAATCTTTCGCGTGATACCGCCGGCCGTGGTCGACGCGGGCTAGCTCGGCCGTGAGCTTTTCGAGATGGTCCTTCTGGCCCATCGAGTTTCGGCCGTAGGGAGAGGGCAAATGCCACTCGCGCAGCTTGATCATGAGCTTCTGACGCGGCTCGTCGTCGATACCTTCGAGTGCTTGAAGGGCCAAGTCGCGCGCCGATTCAAAACCCGATTCCGGCAGATGAGGCCGGCGCACGATGTCGGCGTAGACTTCCAATCCCTGCATGACTTTCCCGGCGAGCGCCGCGGAGCCGAACCGGGTGTGATGCACGCCGACGGTGCTGGAACGCTGGAGTCCTAAACTATCGAGATAGTCTGTCAGCGCCCGGCTATCGCGCTGGCCGGCGCCGCGTAAGACCAGATCGGACAGGACCGCCGCCGACCCAGACCGGTCGACCGGATCGGTCGCCGAGCCGGCCGGGACGAGAAAGGTCATCCCCGCCGACTGCATCGCCGGCATTTCTTCGGCGAGCAAGGTCAGACCGTTCGTAAATGTGTGCTGGAAATAGCGTTCGCCCAACGAAGCTCCCGTCGTGTTTTGAAGGATGAGTGGTGATTTCTACCGCCGCGAAATTATAGGCGGGTTTCGATGAACCGCCAGATGGTGTGAACGAGATGAATCTCCGCCGAATTCGTGCCACCGGCTGAAATGGTCGTGCAGAAGGCAAATGACGGTTGAAGCATAGCTTAAGTTCAAACGACCGGCTGGCCGCGAATGCTCGGCCCACTGGCGAAATGACCTTGCGGCCTTGCGGAACCCTTGTAAATGAAGACGGGATCGGTATATTTACCGATTCGACTAAATTTTGGATTCACGGAGCTTTGCATGGCGGTCAAGCTGAGACTGAAGAGGATGGGTCGGACGAACGGGCCCTTCTACCGACTGAACGCGATCGATTCCCGATCCCCGCGTGACGGGCGCGTGATCGAAGAACTGGGCTATTACGATCCCCGGAACAAGGATCAGGCCAAGCAATTTGTCGCTAAGCTCGATCGTTGCCGCCATTGGCTCGACGTCGGCGCGACGCCCTCGGGCACCGTCTCGTCGTTGCTTAAGAAGAACGGCGTCGAGCACAAGCAGTTAAAGCTCCCCAGGCCCGGCAAGCCGAAGGTGGTTGCCGGCGCTGAAGGTGAAAAGAAGGCGGAGACGCCGACCGCGTAACATCGTATCATTGAGCCGCCCCGCTTGCGGGGCGTTTTCGTCTTCGCGACGGAACGCCCGCAAGCGGGGCGGCTCGGTGTTCGGATTCAGGATGACGCTGCGGATAGACATCCTGACGCTTTTTCCGGAGATGTTTTCGCCCGTTTTGGGCACGAGCATCCCGAAGCGGGCGGCCGAAAAAGGGTTGGTCAGCTATCACCTGACCAACATCCGGGACTTCGCGACCGACGCACACAAGTCGGTCGACGATAAGCCCTTCGGCGGCGGTCCGGGAATGGTTATGATGGCCCCGGTGCTGTTCGACGCCGTCGCGGCGGTCGAACGGCTGGACGAGCGGCCCGCTACGCGAATCCTGCTTAGCCCGCAAGGGCGACCGTTTGAGCAGGGCGTCGCAGAAGAATTGGCCCGGCGCGACCGACTGTTGCTGGTCGCGGGGCATTACGAAGGCTTCGACGAACGGATCATCGACGGCCTGTCGCCGATGGAGTTGAGCGTAGGCGACTACGTGCTCAGCGGAGGCGAGCTGGCAGCAATGGTTGTCATTGACGCCGTCGTCCGGCTCCTGCCGGGCGCCTTGGGCGCCGCCGACGGGGCGGCCGACGAGAGCTTTGCCGACGGGTTGCTGGAGTATCCCCAGTACACCCGCCCGCGCGAGTTTCGGGACATGAAAGTTCCCGACATGCTGCTCGGCGGCAACCACGCGGCGATTGCCAAGTGGAGACTGGAACAACGCAAGGCCAGGACGCGTGAGCGCCGGCCCGACCTTTGGGACGCGTATTTGAGCAAGAAGAACCCGGACGTGACGAGTGAGGAGTGATGCGTGAAGCGCGAGGCGTGTTTCACGCTTCACGGATCGCTCGTCACTCATCACGGATCGGAGTACAGCCATGATTAACCGTATCATCGAAGCCGTCGAGAAACCCTCCCTCAAGGAAACCGCCCTCCAATTCGATATCGGCGATACGGTCGACGTGCACACCCGAATCGTTGAAGGCGACAAGGAACGCGTGCAGGTCTTCAGCGGCACCGTCATCATGCGCCGCGGCCGGGGCATCAACGAAACGTTCACTGTCCGGCGCATCGTGAACAACGAAGGCGTCGAGCGCATTTTTCCGATCCACTCCCCGTTCATCGCCAAGCTGATCGTGAAGCGCGGCGGCGAATCCCGCCGGGCCAAGCTGTTCTACCTGCGCGACCGCGTCGGTAAGGCTGTCCGCCTGACGGAAAAGCGCAAAGTCGGCAAGAAGGACGGCGCGCAAGACGTCGCTTCCGGGTCGGCCCAGACGGAGACGCCGGAACTCGCCGCGTCCGCGACCTGATCACGCTCAAATTGACTGAAGATTGAACCGCCGCTTGCGTTTTCGCGATGCCCAAACCGGCCGTCGCAAAAACGCAGGCGGCGTTTACGCGCCCACCGCAGCAAGTTTTCTTGCCACTCTCCCGGAGCACGGGGTATCTTTCGTGCCATGCTTTCTCTTTTTCACGGATGGTTCAAGTCCGGCCCGCCCGTAAAAGACACCCTCGGCGACCGCGGCGAAAATCGAGCGGCGCGCTACCTCCGCGAGCAAGGCTACAAAATCCTCGTCCGTAATTTCCGCTGTCCGCTTGGCGAGATCGACATCATCGCCCGCGACGGCCGGACGCTCGTTTTCTGCGAGGTGAAAACCCGCGCAGAGGACAACCCGCAGCCGGAAGACCAGGTCAACGGCGTCAAGCAGCACCAGATCACCAAGGCGGCCAGGTACTACCTGAGTCGCTACGGCGTCCCCCAGCCCCCGAGCAGGTTTGACGTTGTTGCGGTCGTCTGGCCCGAAGGACGCGACCCACAGGTTCGCCACACCCGGCACGCGTTTGAAGCGACGTTTTGAAGGAAGTGGCCAGTGGCTGGTGGTCAGTGGCCAGTAGGACTATCGGACTGCGTGTTTAACTGACCACTGGCCACCGGTCACTGGCCACTGAGAATGATCGACTCTCACTGCCATCTCACAGACCCCCGGCTCCGGTCCCAACTCGCAGGCGTTTTGGTCCGCGCCGCGGCGGCGGGCGTGACGCGGCTGATCACAATCGGCACTACCATCGCCGACGACGAGGCCGCCGTCGCGCTGTGCCGCACGCTGCCCAACGTCCGCTGCGCAGTCGGCGTCCATCCCAACTACACGCACGAAGCCGACCCGCACGAACTACCGCGTTTACGGGTGATCCAGAACAATCCCGGCGTCGTGGCGTTGGGCGAGATGGGGCTCGATTACTTCCATCAGTTTGCCCCGCGCCAGCGACAGGTCGAGTTCTTCGAGTTTCAGCTTGATCTCGCGCGCGAGTTAAATCGTCCCGTCGTCATCCACAGCCGCGGGGCGACGGACGACACGCTTGCGGTCATGCGGGCATTTCCGTCGGTCCGCGCCGTGTTTCACTGCTTCACCGGCACGCCGGACGAAGCGCGAAAAATTCTTAACGCCGGGTATTTGCTCGGTTTTACCGGGGCGATTACGTTCAAGAAGAATGACGCATTGCGGGAGGCGGTGGCGTTAACGCCGCTCGATCGAATGCTGGTGGAAACTGACGCGCCGTACCTCACACCCGAGCCGAAGCGCAGCCAGAAGACCAACGAGCCGGCGCTCGTGATTCATGTCGCGCAGACCGTTGCGCGCGTGAAGAACGTTACGCCGGGCGAGGTAGACCGCCTGACCACGCGGAACACGGAAACATTTTTCGGGTGGAATGCAGCCGCCGGGTCTTGAGATAGATCGTTGCGACCTGCCTGAATCGATTCGAGGAATCCAGCTTTGACACGCTACGCGCGTTGAGTGTTTCCAGACTCGTCCTCCCCTTGACGGGCCGGGCTCGGTGATACGGCTCCGGGAGTCGGCGCGTTCTCGCCGTAGAAATGTTTTACCCGCAAGCGAAC
>JBKJRK010000416.1:0-3469 GCA_046593135.1 Tepidisphaeraceae bacterium
GGTTTGGCGGTGTTCAGCGGGGGCGGGGTCAATTTCCATATCGGTCACGTCTTCGTCCGACTGCTTCACCAGGATCTTTTTTTCCCGGATCAATTCCAGCAGGGCGAGAAACACGCCGATCATTTCGCTGCGGCTTTGGCGGCCGGCGAGGAGGTTACGCAGTGTGAGGCGGCCTTCGCGCTTCAAGCGGTCTTCGATGTCGGCGGCGTGGAGGTCAATCGGCGTGTCGTCGTAGGTGACCTCGTGGAACCGCTTGCGCGGCGCGACTTCCCTCATCAGTCTTTCAAACGCGGTCAGCAGGTCCCAGACTTGCACCTCGTCGAGATCGACCGGCGGGGGCTCGTCGGGGTTCCCCTCCTGCTTGGCGGGGAAACGGGGGAAACGCGACTCCTGCTCCTTCGCCCGCCGTTCGAGCATCGTCGCGGAGTCTTTGATCCGCTTGTATTCGAGTAGTTGCTGCACGAGCTCTAACCGCGGGTCGGTGAGTTCCTGGGCGGCGGTGCGGGAGCCGTCGGCGCTTGGGAGCGGCGATTGTTTCGGCAGCAGCATCGCCGACTTGATTTCCATCAACGTGGCGGCCATCACGAGAAACTCGCCGGCGACGTTGATGTCGAGGCCTTCTTCGCTTTTCAACCCGCGGAGCATCGCGAGGTACTGCATGTACGACTCGGTGATGCGCGTGATGGGAATATCGTAGATGTCCAGCTCGTCGCGCTTGAGCAGGTACAGCAGCAGGTCGAGGGGGCCGTTGAAGACGTCAAGTTCGACTCGATAATCCACGCTGGCCGCTCCTTGGCAGTTAAGTGGGCAGATTGTAAGTGGGAGAGCGATGAAGACACAGACGAATGTGATACTGGTGGTGATGCTGGCTTGCCTGGTTACGCAGGCGGCGGACGCGGGGGAGCCGACGGCGCGGGCGGTGGAGTTTGAGAGCCGGATGATCTACGACCCCCCGGAGAAGCCGGGGTTTGCGGCGTGGGTGCAGCTGTGGCAGGAGCCGAAGGGCGACCTGATGGTCAAATTCCTCGAACGGCGGAAGCCGAAGGGGGACGAGAAACCCACCGGAACGAAGATCGATCTCGATTACTTCGATGCCGTCGGCCTGCCGGTTGGGTACGACTTTGCCGACCTTGTGAGTCAGACCGTCTACATGCGGTCGTCGGACGGGGGGAAGAATTGGCGGGAGGTCAACCGAGCCGCCGAGACGGAACTGAACCGCGGCGCGGATAGCGGGTGTATGTCGCCGATCGCGCTGGAGGATGGACGCCTGCTGAGCGTGTCGTGGGGCATGCCCGGATGCTTGCGCGAGAGCAAGGACATGGGCACGTCGTGGCAGATCATACGTGACTTGCTGGACCCGCAGTATTTCGAGGCCGTTCCGTTCACCGTGCGGCTGCTAAGCGACAAGAAAACGCTCGTAATCCTCTGTCCCTACAACCGCGCATGGGGCAAAGGCAAAGCAGCCCCCGGACGACTTCACACGCAGCCGGGCCAGCGAGCCGCGTATCAGGCGGCCCTGTTCTTCTCGACCGATTTTGGGAAAACACTCAGCGACCCGATCCAGATTTTCCAAGGCGTCCCCGTCACCGAAGCCGACTTCTGCGAGCTTCCGACGGGCGACCTGATGTTCGTCCAGCACGGCATGTTTGCCCACGGCGTGGCGAACCGGCAGATCATCCGCAAAACCAAATACGGCTGGGTGCCCGGGGACATGCAGCCGTGCGGGAAGCTCGCGCCGGAGATTTTCGTCCGCACGAAGGACGGCTACCTCGTCGGCGCCAGCCGGAACGCGCCGTACGTGTGGTCGGACGACGACGGCGTGTCCTGGTATCCGCTGGCCGACATTCCGCCCGGCGAATACCAGCCGCGTGCGATGATGCTCGACGACGACCGCATCCTCTTCGTCTGGCACCACGGCGGCGACCTGCCCTACGGCCAGGTTCACATGAACATCGGGGCGCACATTTTCAAGCTCAAGGTCGACCACGTTAAACAGCGCACCACCCTAAAACTCACCCGCGTATTCGACGCGGCAAAAGGCAAGTACGTCTGCGCGTATGACGCGACCTTACTGACGCCCGACGGCAAGCCGGTGTCCGGGAAACCCGTCGATATTTCCATCGCCGGCCGCGACGAGCCCGGCTACGAAGCCTTCGGCGGCGGGACGCCGTGGGTCGGCGGTAAGACACAAACCGTGACGACCAACGCCGCCGGCGTCGCCCGCGTGAGCTACCCCGAGCAGGAGGGCATCACCGACATCCACCGCTCGTTCCAGACTGGAGCGCGGTTTGATCCGGACCGGAAGGACGCGGAGTTTCAGCCCGCGACTTCGTTGACGGTCGAGTATTATGCGGTGACGCCGGAGAGGTAGGGAGCCACAGAGGCACGGAGACACAGAGGTCAACACGACTCGTCACGATGCTGCGTAAGGGGTGGTGCGGGCGACATTGGCGATAACGCCTCTGTGCCTCCGTGTCTCTGTGGCCGTCGAATCTGTTCTTCCAGCGTCGGACTGGAAGACCCTGCCCCCGGCGGATAACCTCCGTCCGCCGGCCATGAGTGAATCTCAAGCTTCATCCACCGCCTCTGCTTCACCCTTACCTGCCTCCAAGTCGGCGGCTTCTGAGAAGTCGCAGCAATTGTCGCCGGCCATGCGGCAGTATCAGCAGTTCAAGTCGCAATATCCGGGCTACGTTTTGTTCTTCCGGATGGGTGATTTTTACGAGATGTTCTGGGAGGACGCCCAAGTTTGCGCGAAGGTGCTCGGCGTCACGCTGACGAGCCGGAGCAGGGGAGGATTGGGGGCGGAAGACGCAATCCCGATGGCGGGGGTGCCGTTCCATGCGGTCGAGGCGTATCTCCGCAAGATGATCGCGGCGGGGCACAAGGTCGCGATCTGTGAGCAGATGGAAGACGCGGCCCTCGCGAAAGGCGTCGTGCGGCGCGAGGTGGTTCGGCTGATGACGCCGGGCACGCTGACGGACGACCCGCTGCTCGACGGGCGGGCGGATAATTTCCTCGCGGCCGTCGCGTTCAACCTGACGAAAGATCACGGCTACCGCGCGGGCCTTGCGTGGGTCGAGCTCTCGACCGGCGCGTGCGTCGCGACGAGCGGAACGGAAGGACAGATTCTCGACGAGATCGCGCGGCTGCAGCCGGCGGAGATTCTCGTGCCGGAGCACGCGTCGGGCCGGCCGCACGAGGTGGCGGACGCGATTGAGAAAATAGGTGGGACGAAGGCGATCACGCCCCGGGCGGGGTGGCAGTTCACGCCGCACCACGCGCGGGAGCAGTTGCAGCGGCAGTGGCAAGTCGGCACGGCCGGCGGGTTCGGATTCGACGACGACGACCCGGCCGTCCTCGCCGCGGCCGCGGTGCTGAGCTATCTCGAAGAAACGCAAAAGACCGGCCTCGCGCACATCCGCCCGCTCCGGCGGCACGTCGTCGAAGACTATCTCAGCATCGACCC
>JBKJRK010000061.1:0-7430 GCA_046593135.1 Tepidisphaeraceae bacterium
GTCAAAACCGCCGGCGAATTGCAGAAGAGTTACGACGCCACCGCCTCGGAGGTGGCCAAGTCGGCGCCGGAGCCGGAGGAGGCGGCGGCGTTCAAGCTGGAATTGGAGAACGTCGAGGCGGCGCTGCGCGAGTTCCGGCAGACGTCGTTCATCGAGCGCGACGTCGCGGAAGGACGCTTCGACAAGAGCGTGTCACAGGTGCAAGGTCAGATCGCCAACCTCAAACGCTACTACCACGCCGAAGACGCCAACGACTGGTTCAAGAACCTTGCCCCCTACGCCGCCGGCTCCGAACGCCTGAAGAGCCGGTGGGAAGCTTGGGTCGTCACGCTGAAGGGGGATTTGAAGTCGATGGGCGAAGACCGCGCGCTGTTCGCGAAGAACAAGGCGCGGACGGACAAGCTGCGCGACGTGCTTACGGAACTGGAGGTTAATTTCCCCCAGCCTCCGATTGGCTTGTCGGACGGCTTTGCCACGGCGGCGGAGCAGAAGCGCGAGGAGCGGCTCGGCGCGCTGCTCGACGCCGTCGACACCGCCGATCCCGCGCTCGACGCCGCGAAGTTCAAGCAGGCGGGTGACGCAATCAACGCATGGTTCGCCGACCTCAAGTTGCTCAACGGGGACTTCCCGCTCCGCAAGAAGCTCCTCACGATCGACGACCGCCCGCACGAAAAATGGCGTGCAAACGAAGCGTTCTGGGCGGACGCGATCGTGCAGAAACTGGTTCGCGGCGACGTCGAGCGGATCGAACGGCTTCAGAAGCTGCGGTCGGCCTCGCGCACGGAGCTGGTGAAGGCGACGACGGCCGAAGCGGTCAGGCCGGAAGTGGTCGTGGCGGCGTGGCAACTGCTCGGGGAAGCGGGAGTCAAGCCCGAATGGCCGGGCAGCGCCGCTGAGTTGGAAACCGAAGCCGGCCTGCGCGGCAAGGTCGCGGCGGCCGTGGAGACGCTGGGCGCCGTCGAACGAAAATCGTTCGACGAAATGCTCGCGCGGGAAGGCCCGCGGCGGTGGAGGCGGTTCGCGGAGGCGGCCCACGCCGAGCCGCTGCTCGTCGCCGCCCTCCGCTGGCAGCCGGCGTTCGGGATCAACGGGGTCGTCGTCGGTGACATGGCCCCGACGGCGCGGTTCAACGTGTGGCTCTGCGTCGTCAACCTCGCCGTCCGCGCCAACGACGACGCCGGCCTCGACAAAGTCGTCGAAAATCTCCGGATTGCCGCCGCGGGACTCGACGAGCCCAAGGCTTCGCAAGTGCAGGACAAGCTCGCCCGGCTCGAAACGCCCGAGCCGTTTTCCGACCGCAACCTGGCCGACGTTTTCCAGCTAGCCGCGAAGGGCCTGAACGAGCCCATCGAGTTCCGTCGCGTCGAACCGAAAGACGGAAGCCGCCCGTTCTACCTCGGGACGCGCGAAGTTACATTTACACAGTTCGCGGGTGCGATCGACGGCGCGGCGCGGTGGCCCGAAGCGCAGAAGCTGTCCTGGCCCTACAAGCCGGGCAAGGGCGACGGCCGGCGCGGGGCGCGGGTGTGGGAATGGGCCGGCAACCCTGCCAAGCTCGTGCCGACACCGCTTTGGATGACGAAGGACGAGGTCAACAAGCACAACGACTTCCCGAGCGTTTTCCATCCAGAAGCGAAGTTCAACCGCAACGTGATCGGTGCGGAGTTCGGCGGGATGCCGTCGGACCGGCACCCGATGCAGTACGTCTCGGCGCAGGCCGCCCTGTTCTACGCCGCGGCGCTCGGCTGCCGCCTGCCGACGTCGGGCGAGTGGAAGGCTGCCCTCGACGCCGGCGGAAAAACTCTTCAGAAAGGCGGCTGGAACCTGCGCGACCAGTCGTGGGAGACGTTCAGGCAGCACGCCGCCAAGTCGGGCATCGCGCCCGAGCACTGGCCCGACCGCGGAACATTCCCCGCCGACCCGGCGGCCGCCGCTTCCCAGTTGGAGCGGGACGGGAACGACGGCACCCTGCTGTTCCGCGCCGCGCCGAGCAACGACGGCGTGTTCCACGACCTCGTCGGCAACGTCGCGGAGTACCTGTGCGAAACCCCGGACGCGTTCGCCCGCTGGCACGACAAGAGCACGGCCGACGACGTGAAGAGCTTCCTGACCGACACGCCCGGCGCCGTGTCCGTGATAGGCGGGTCGGCGCTGTCGCCGGCGGACCTTCCGCTGGATAAGCCCGTCGCCGTCACCCGGACCGACCGCGGCTTCAGCGACGTCGGCCTGCGGCTGGCGTTCACGGCCCCGGCGCGTAACGGTGCCGAGCGTCTGAAATGGGTGCTCGCTGGCGAAGACTACGTCTGGCCCCGAGCCGCGTCGGCCAACACAAGTGTCCGCTGAACGTCGACCGAAGACCGGGTATACTGCCTCGCAGATGCGAATGAAAAATGAAAAATATGCAATGCAAAACCGGTAACCGTCGGGTACGCCCTCTCTTCCATTCACCCGTTTTTCATTGCATGTTTTTCGTTTTTCATTCGTCTTTACGCCGGCACCACGCGGCGGCGGCGTTCTTCACCCTTTCGACTCTGCTCGTCGCAACCACCGGCTGCGCGCCCCACCGCGCTCCCGCCGCTCAATTTCTGAAGCAGGCGAATGAACTGCACGCCGGGGCGCTGGAGGCGACCATCACGCCCGACGACGACCTCAACGCCTACGTTCAGGAAATCGGCAAACGGCTCGAAGCCGCGGCGAAAGACGTGGCCGCGGAAAAGGCCCGCGGGCCGTTCTTCCAGAACATGCGGTTCCACCTCGTCGACAGCCCGATCATCAACGTCTTCACGACCGGCGGTTCACACATCTACGTCTACCGCGGGCTGCTCGACTACTGCCACACCGAGGAAGAGCTGGCCGCGGCGATCGCCCACGCGTACGCACACGCCCTCAATCTCGACACTGAAACCACCGGCGTCACGCCGGCCGACAAGCCCCGCCCCCTGCGGATGGTCGCGTGGGACTTCGTCGTGAACCGCTTTACCCGGCAGCACGAAGGCGAATCCGACAAGCTGGCCTTCCGACTCTACGTCCGGGCGGGATGGGACCCGGGGCGGTTTGAAGTGCTGTTCGCGCGACTGAGCGACGAATACCCCGGCCCGGCGGCGCCCGACCGCGATTCGCTGTCCGAGCGCGGCGCGCTGGCACGCGGGATGGTCGCCGGCGTGCCGAAGAAGTGGCGGCAGCTCCCCGTCGCCGACCCGCGCACGTTTGATGCGCTGCGCAAACAGGCGACCAGCCTCCGCTTCGCCAGCCGGGCGGCGAGCAGCCCGAACAAAGAATCGCTGCTGTACCTGCTGGCGTTCCCCAATTGCATTCTGTCGCAGGATCTGCCTAAGCAGCAGGAAGCCCAGGAACTGCTCCGACCCCCGCCGCCGCCCCAGATAGAACTGGAACCGAATTAGACCAGTCGTGAACCCGGCCCTGCGGGCCGTCGCGAAACTGAATGGCGATGTTTTACGGAGGGTTCGCGACGGGCGTAGCGTTTCTAAAGTCTTCAATTTCGAATTTCAAATTTCAGATTGGAATCGACATGATTCATCGCGCCGCGATCCTTACGGTTATCGTACTCCCGTTGCTTAGCTTCGCCGCCGCCCCGGCTGACACCCGGGACCGCCCGGCGAAGCATCCGCCTGCGGCAATGGAAAGCGACATCGCGTTGTTCCTCTCACCCGGCGGCGGCGCGCTGGCGGCGATTGCGGACCAGATCAACTCCGCGCGCAAATCGCTCGACGTGCAGGCCTACCTGCTCACCACCAAGGAACTCGCCGGACCCATAGCCAAGGCCCACGAACGCGGCGTGAAAGTTCGCGTCGTGATAGACAAAAACAACGCCGGCGACTCCTACTCCGCCGCCACATTCCTCGCCAACGCCGGCGTGCCCGTCTGGGTGGACGACGAGCACAAGGAAGCACACAACAAGGTCATGCTCGTCGACGGCCAGATCATCATCACCGGCTCCTTCAACTTCACCCGCGCCGCCGACGAAGACAACGCCGAGAACCTGCTGATCATGACCCGCAAGCCGAAGCTGTACGCCGCGTATCTCGATAACTTTGAAGCGCATCGCCGACACTCGACGCCGTATAAATCCAAGTCGAAGTGAGCCGATACCAGCGTGCAAGATTGAAACGTGATGCGTAGAAGAGCTCCAAACACAATGCGCCACAGAGACACAGAGGCACAGAGGCACAGAGGGGATCAAAGCATTCTTCTTGTTTTCTCTCTGTGTCTCTGTGTCTCTGTGGCGCATTCTTCGTTCGTTCTGCGAGGAGCTATTCCATGAACCAACCGTCTTGAAGCCTCAGCCCAATCGGCCCCTATGAGCTTTATCCTGACCGACCAACAAGAACCCGTCCGGCTCAAGCTGGCACGCGAGCGCACGCGCATGTTGAAGCAGGGTTACCCGTGGATTTATCGCGACTGGCTCAAAGACCTTCCCAACGCGCCGGCGGGTAGCCGGGCGATGGTGCGCGACAAGGAGGGGACGCTACTGGCGTTCGGCATGTACGACCCGGTCGGCCCGCTCGCGGTGCGGGTATGCGCGGTGGAACGGGAAAAGCTGGACGACGACCTGATCGCGGCGAAGTTTGAAACCGCGCTGCAACTGCGCCGCTCGCTGTTCGACGACAAGACCAACGGCTTCCGCCTTTTGAACGGCGAAGGCGACGGCGTCCCGGGGCTGACCTGCGACCTCTACGCAGACCACGCCGTGCTGAAACTCGACGGCGACGCGCCGGCGGCGTTCTGGAACGTCGACGCCGTCGGCGATTGGCTCAAGCAGCGCCTCTCGATCGATAACGTCTTCCTCAAGTTTCGCTCGGACGCCAAGACGCGCGGACGCTCGGTGCTCGGAGCGATTCCGTCGCAGCCCGTTCGCTTCATCGAGAACGGCCTGCACTTCCAGGCCAACCTCGTCGAAGGCCAAAAGACCGGCTTCTTCTTCGACCAGCGCGACAACCGGGCGCGCATCGGGAAGCTCGCGAAAGATCGATCCGTCCTGAACCTCTTCGCCTACACCGGCGGGTTTTCGATTTACGCCGGCGCCGCCGGGGCTCGCGAAGTCACCAGCGTCGATCTCGCCAAGCCAGCGATGCAGGAAGCTCGCAGTAACTGGCTGCTCAACAACCTCCCCCCCGACCAACACCACACGGCCGCCGCCGACGCGTTCCAGTTCCTTGAAGAAGCCCGCGCCGCGAAGCGCGAATGGGATTTGGTGATCGTCGACCCCCCGTCGTTCGCGCCGGCCCAGCGTCACGTCGAAAAAGCCGTCGCGAGTTACCAGACGCTTTTCGCCTCCGCGCTGCAGGTCCTCGCCCCCGGCGGGGTCGCCGCTTTGTCGTCGTGCTCGAGCCACGTCTCGCCGCAAATGTTCTTCGAGCTCACCGAAGCCGCCGTCTCCAAAGCCCGCCGCCGGGCGACTGTCCTCGGCGTTTACGGGCAACCCGCGGACCACCCGTTCCCGCTGGTCTGCCGGGAGCTTCAGTATCTTAAGTTTCTTCTGTTGCAGGTTCGGTGATTTGTTTGGCTGCGCGCAACCGGTCCTGTTCTTGCTGGAATTCCTCGCTCCGCTGGCGCCAGTACTCGATTTCTTCTTCAAGGGTCATGCTCGCCAACCGCTGGCGAACGACTTCCGCACCGAGTCGCTTCATGTCTACGGCATCAAATGTCTTCGTCTTCATCTTCGATGACCTCCAGCGGAGAGCGGATGTCCAGCACCCCGTGCCGATGCAGGGCATTCACCGCATTGTAGAGCGGTACTTTCTGGTAGTGAACGATATGGCGAAAATTCCAACTGACAATAAGGCTGCACTGGGACGTCGTCGCCAGAGCCACGTGCAAGGCATCGCCGATGGATTTCGCCGTTACAATACTGGCATCGAGGTACGCTTGCCGCAAAGTGATGGCATCGGCCGTTACCGCAACGGTATCAGCACCGGAACGGAACTGCGTAAACCAATCACGGACCTCCAACGGTGCTTTTGTTAATTCGTCTTCCACAAGAGGAGAAACGATCAATCGAAAACGCCCCTCGCGCACGTGATCGAAAAACGCTCGGCTTGGCCTTTCAAACTCGTCGTCAAACACACCGCCATAGACAGAAGTGTCGGCATAGACACGGATGGGTTGCTTGGCGGTTTGAGCCACTGCGTCCTCTGTTACAGACTATATCATCTTTTTCGGGCCGAGATGTTGAGCGCAGCTCCAATTCGAACGTAGCGACCGGTCTTGGTAAACCTCGCAATACTGTGACCGATGATGCCCATAAGTTCACCGACCCATTCCGCACATCTGGCCATCATCGGCGGCGGTGCCGCAGGGCTTGCTTCTGCGATTTTTGCGGCCGAGGTCGCGCCGCCGGGGCATCGCATCGTCGTGCTCGACGGGGCGAAGATGCTGGGGGCGAAAATCCTCGTTTCCGGCGGCGGGCGGTGCAACGTCACCCATCACAAAGTGACGCCGCAGGATTTTAACGGCTCGCAGAACATCGTCCGGAATATCCTCGCGGCGTTTAACGAGATGGCGACGGTTCGGTGGTTTGAATCGCTCGGGGTGGAACTCAAACGCGAGCCGACGGGTAAGTTGTTTCCCGTCGCCGATTCGGCTCGGGCGGTGTTGGGGGCGCTGTTGCGACGTTGCCAGGAATTGAAGATCGAGCTGCGAACGGGCAGCCGGGTGACGCGAATTGTTCCGCCAGGCGGCCGCGACGATGACGCGTCGTTCAACATTTTGTACGAAGGCGGGTCGCTCCATTGCGGGCGGGTCATCGTCTCGACCGGCGGGAAGTCGCTACCCCGGAGCGGTAGTGACGGGGCCGGGTGGGAAATGCTTCGGCAACTCGGGCATACCGTCACGCCCACTTACGCCGCCCTCGTGCCGCTGGTGCTGGCGCCGCAGATGTTTCATGCGGATCTGGCGGGTATTGCCCAAGAGGTCGCGCTGTCGGTCTTCGTTGACGGTAAGCGTATCGACCATCGCGCGGGGAGCTTGCTCTGGACGCATTTCGGGATCAGCGGACCGGTGGTGATGGACTCCAGCCGGCACTGGACGATGGCACAGGAACTCGGGCAGAAGCCGAAGATGGTGTGCAACCTGCTGCCGGGGGAGACATTTGAGGGCGTGGAGCGGTGGTGGCTGGAATCTGCTGAAACGCGGCCAAAGGCCTCGGCGCTGAGCCATCTCTCGGCGCGATTTCCGGAACGCGTGGTCGCGGCGATTTTGAAGCACGTCGGGATCGAAACGACCACGCCCGCCGGGCAGATGTCGCGCGACCAGCGGCGGGCGCTGGTTCACGGACTAACAGGTCTGGTATTACCCGTCGTCCAACACCGCGGCTGGAACTACGCCGAGGTGACCGCCGGGGGTGTGCCGCTGCACGAAATTGATTTTCGCACGATGCATTCGCGCAAAATTGCCGGCCTCTATCTCGCCGG
>JBKJRK010000203.1:0-5905 GCA_046593135.1 Tepidisphaeraceae bacterium
GCGCGACCTGCCGCCCTGCGGGCGGCCGCGAACCGGGGAGACTGGGGCGCGGGGGTCAGATGGAATTTGTATCAGCCCTGCCTTGCTGAAGTTGTGCATGGACCGTTTACTTCCGCACCGCCGTTGCGCTGAGAGCCGCGGCGCGGGATGTGACCGGCAGGTAGCCGCCCATGGGGGTGTTGACGGCGTCTACCGTGACGAACGCGCCGGCGTCCTGTTCCTCGACCAGCTTCAGCAATTCGTCGCCCCGGCGGCGCGGGGCGACGATGAACAGCAGGGATTGCTCGCCTCCCCGGCCTTCGCCTGCCACTTCCGTCACGCCAAAATCGCGGGCGCGGATGGCCGCCGTCAGCGGCTCGCTCCGGGTGATGATTCGCACCAGAATCCAGCCCGAAGCGATCCACCGCTCGATCGAAATGCCCACGAACGTCCCGCAGGCGAACCCGCCGGCGTAGGCGAACATGTTATACGTGTGGCCGTCGGTCACTTCCTTCATGATCTTCGCGATCGCGAAGATCCAGATGAGCGATTCGAAGAAAGCCAGCGGCACCGCCCACCGTTTGTCGCCGCGGACCACGTAGAGCGACCGCAGCGTCCCCAGCGACACGTCGCACAGCCGAAGAAAGAAAATCAACGACGCCCCGAGAATCGCTTCCATGCTCCGCATGATAGGCACGGCCGCCGCCGACACACGCACGGCGGGCACACGCACGCAAGTTTGTGTGCCGTTTGTTTCGACTCGCCAAAACGCCCGCATTGCGTGCCGGGCACGCCGTTTCAGGCGTTATGCAACAAATCATAAAATTGCGAATCTTTGACTTGCTCCTGTGTCCCGCTTCGGGTACCAATTCGCTGGGCGGAAGGTTCCCCGTTGCAGGTTCCCCCCCTCCTGCGACAACTTCCGCCCATTTTCATGCGCTGAAGAACTCAACACCTCGTCAGGAATACAAAACGACGAAAAAACCGTGCGCGGAGTCGGCGGCGTCACTGCGCATCGGCGGCGTCCTCTACGGCCGCGGCGGCATTCTGTCCGGCGAAATGCAGGATTTCCAGGATTTCCGACCTCAGGCGGAGGAACGATTCGCCGTTGCGCTGGCGGGGGCGGGGGAGGTTCACGTCGAGGATGCGGTCGACCCGGCCGGGGCGGGGGGTCAGGATGACGATACGGTCGCTCATGTAGATCGCTTCGTCGATGTCGTGCGTCACCAGCAGCATCGTCGTGCCGCGGGCCTGCCAGATGCGTAAAACCTCGTCCTGCATCCGCATGCGTGTGAACGCGTCGAGAGCGCCGAGCGGCTCGTCCAATAGCAGGACCTTGGGATGGTTGATCAATGCGCGCGCGAGGGCGGCGCGCTGGGCCATGCCGCCGGAGAGTTGGTGGGGGAAGGCGCCGGCGAAAGTTTCGAGGCCGACGAGGCGGAGGAATTCGTCGACTTCGTGCCGCCTTTCTCGCAACACGCCGCGGGCGACCAGCCCGGCCTGCACGTTCCGGCGGACGGTGAGCCAGGGGAATAGGTTGGGGTCCTGAAACATCAGCCCGCGCTCCGCGCTGGGGCCGGTGATCCGCTCGGACCCGACGAACACGGCGCCGGCGGATGGAGCGTCCAATCCCGCGACCATGCGCAGCAGCGTCGATTTCCCACACCCGCTGGGGCCGACAAGGGTCACCATCTCCCCCGGCGCGACCGACAGGGTTGTGTTTGAAAGCGCCTGAACCTCAGACCCGTCGGCGGCGGTGAACACTTTCGACAAGCCGTCGACGCGCAACGCACCGGCGTCGGTCGAGGCGGATCGGGCGGGGGAAACGGAGGTTACCATCGGATCACCCCCTTCTGCCACACCAGCACCCGGTCGCGCACCTTGAACAGCAGCGTCATAATCCCCGAAAAGAAGGCGGCCATGATAATCAACGCGGCGTACACCTTGGCGTAGTCGGCCCAGATCTTGGCCCAGTCGATGAACCACCCGAGCCCGGATTTCGCGCCGACGGTTTCGGCCACGATCAGCGTGAGGAACGACGCGCCCAGTCCCATGAACAGCCCGATGAAGATGCTCGGCAGCGCCGCGGGGATCGCCACGCGGAAGACGAGATAGGCCCGCCCCGCGCCCAGCGTGCGGGCGACGTCAATGTACGACAGGTGGACGTTGGCGATGCCCGACGCCGTCAGCATGGTGACGGGAAACCAGACTGCGACGGCGATCAGCATCATGCCGCTGACGAAGGCGCTCGGAAACAGCAACAGCGCCAACGGCACGAGCGCGGTCGCCGGGATCGGGCCGACGAGTTTGAGGGCGGGCATGCCCCAGTACCTGGCGCGGCTCGACCACCCGATGACCACGCCGCACGCCACGCCCGCCAGCGATCCCGCCGCATAACCTGCCGTCAATAGCAGCAGCGACCGTCCAGTCGCCTCAAGCAGCACGAGCCAGTTGTCCGCCAAGCTTTGCAGGACCATGTCGGGACCGGGGAAATACGGCAGTGGGACAAGCGCGAACTTGAGCGTGCAAAGGTCCCAGGCGGCGAGGATCACGACACCGGCTGCAACAAGGGGGATTTTCGCCAGCACCAGTCGCCGCAATGCCGCGACGCGGAGGGCAAAGACGCTCAGGACGCCAAGGCCGGCGAATGCTTGCAGGAGCGCCGGGTACAGGCGGGTGGGCGACGTTTCCTGCCGGCTGGGGAGGTAAGTGTGCAAGAGCAACGCGCCAAGGCTCGCCGCACAAAGTGCCAGGGCGGCGAGCAGCGCATGAAACTCCTGCTTCGTCGGCGCCCGGCGGGTCCGGTGCGCGTCCGTGCCGTCATCGTGCGAGACGACCGCGCCAGAGACTGAATGTTCAACCGGATGAAGTGACAACGCCCACGCAGCCTTTCACTCGACGCAGCACTTCGCGCAGCAGTTTTTCTTGCTCGCCTCGACGGCCCACGCCAGCGCCGCGGCGTCGAGCGGCGGCTTGCCGCCGCCGGCGACGGTTTCAACCTGGAGTGTGGTGATCCACTCGTCGGTTACACCGGGCAGGCTCTTCCAGGCGCGGTTGGTCAGGTCTTCGACTTTGGTCGACGAGTTTAACACGCCGGTCTGCTTCATCTCCGCGGCCAAAGCTTCAACGCCCTTTCGGCAATCCGACACCGCCGGGATGTACCTCAGTTGCGCAATTGCCATGGCGTTAAGCATCGGGGTGGACGACAGGTACTTGTGCTCCACCGAGAGGTTTGCCGCCGCCGTCGGGTTGGTCTCGACCCACTTTGCCGCCTTGAGGATGGCGCGGGTAATTTTGCCGGCGACCTCCGGGTGGTACTTGGCGAGGTCGCCGCTGACGACGATGGCGCAGCAGTATTCGTCTTTGTAGGGTGCGTCGATCGCCTGGTCGACGACGTTCCGCACCTTCCCGCGTGAGAGCAAGAGCGAACCGATCGGCTCGGAATCGGCCACCGCGTCCACGCGCCCCTGGTCCAGCGCGAGTTCCAGCACGTCGTTCGGGTACACGACCCATTCGACGTCCTTCGTCAGGTCCATCCCGTGCGCCTGGAACACGCGGTTGGCAAAAATCATCGGCGGGCTGCCGAGGGTCGATACGCCGATCCGCTTACCGCGGAGGTCTTCGACGGTGTGGATGTTGGTCTTGATGCCCGCCTGGATGCGCAGGCAGCCTTTATGAACGCCGCCGGTGATCTTCACGTTCACGCCCTGCTCGATCGGCTTGAGCAGGTACGGCACCAGTGTGTGCGTGGCGTCGAACGTGCCAAAGCTCAGGCCCTGCTGCATCGCGTCCCAACTCGTCTTCACCATCTCGACGTCGAGCCCCTCTTCCTTGAAGAATCCTTTGTGCTGCGCGACGAAAAGCGGCGCTTCGCAGGTAAGCCCGATGTACGCGATCTTGACCTTGTTCGGGTTTGCCCTCGTGCCCGCGTTGCGGTCGCAGCCGACGACGAGGGCGAAGACGCACAGGCAGCACAGGACATGCAACCCCGTGCGGGGCCGCGGAGATTGACG
The DNA here is from genome assembly GCA_046593135.1 of Tepidisphaeraceae bacterium. Taxonomy (GTDB): domain Bacteria; phylum Planctomycetota; class Phycisphaerae; order Tepidisphaerales; family Tepidisphaeraceae; genus JBKJRK01. Next base: position 3,993 of record JBKJRK010000203.1, read on the forward strand.
AAAAGGCTGGGCAGGCGCCGGTAGCGTGAACATTGCGAGGAAACATTACGAGGCGGTGCATCGGTCCGCCAGAGAGGTGTGCGTCTGCGGGGCGGCTGGCAGGCATACCGCGCCGGCCCAACGCGAGCCGTCAGCCGCGCCGGGCGAGGGCGGCGTTCAGGTTTTGGCGCAGGGGTTCGGCACGGTCCGGTGCGAGGAACTCGAGGGCAAGCAGGTGTTCCCAGACCGCGATCGCGTCGTCGACGCGCCCCAGCGTGAAAAGGTAGTCTGCCCGCCGTTCCTGGGCGAAAACGTAATCGACGGTCGTCACACTTACGCCGTATTCGTAAGTTTGAACGGCGTGGTCCGGGTGGCCCATTTTGTCGTAGGTCGCCGCGAGGTTCACCGCCGCGATCATCCGGCCGGCGCGGCCGAGGTCTTCCTGCTCGCACAACCGCTTGAAAATCTCCGCCGCCTCTGCCAGCTTTCCCGCCTCAAAAAATCCCGCCGCGCGCATGATTTCGTCGTCAAATCCCATCGCCAGAAGATTGCGGAAGACGGGCTGGGAATCAAGCGAAAGATGTTGTTTCCGCGTTTCGGTCGTTCTATCCGAGCGTTTAGAGCAAGTTCGCCTCGGGTGTGGCGGCACGTTCGATCGCCGCTCGCGGTTTCGCGGACCGAAGGTCTGCGAAACCGCAAGCGGCCCGGCTGACGTACGGCGGGCTATGCTCGTTAGGGCTGTGGTGAGCTTGCTCTAAATTAGCAGGACCTCACACGATCGTGAGCGCCGTTGAGCTCAGGATGGTGTTGTTGGCTTCGTTCTTCTCGGCCACGGCGTTGGCCGAATCGAGGGTTGCTACGACGAAGTAGGCGCCGGGGGCGGTTCCAGCCGGGACGGTGAAGTTGAGCTTCAGCGCCTTCGACTTGCCGGCCTTGATCACCAGCTTGGCGTTCACTGTGGCGATTGACACGGGGTTCGCGCCGGTCGGGTCGGTCGAAAGCGCGACCGCCACCGCGACGGTCCCCTTCGCGTCGATGTTGCCCGAGTTGTTGACCGTGACGGCCGTCTTCGCTTTCTTGCCCTTGGCGACTGTTACGGGGGTAGTGGCGAAGGCGCCGGAGAGGTCGACAAACGGGGCGGCGATGTTGACGACGTCGTCGGACGCGTTGGTGCCCGCCGCGACCCCGTCGCCACTGACCCGCGCGATCACGAGATAATTGCCGTCGGGTGCCGAGGGAAACTGCGAGACCTTGATCCTGAGCGACTTCGACTCCGCCGAGTCGAGTTTGAGCTTCTTTACGACCGTGACGAGTTCGGGGTCGACAGTTGTGTCGAGCGCCGCGTCGGTCGAAGCGAAAAGCGTGACGGTCACGGGCCCGCTATAGGCAGCTTCCGCAACGTTGGTGATGGTAACGATCGCCGACGCGCCTTTCGCTTTGGCCCCGCCTACGACGGCGGCGGGGAATGCGGTAAAGACCGTCGGCACGAGCGTGCCGGGCACTTCGTCGCCGACGGCCAGAGCAGCCGACAACAACCGCCGGTCTTCAAGGTTCTCCACCACGGCTTGTGAACGGGGCGCTCGCGTCAAAGTTGCTGCCGTCATGACGTCCTCTCGAAAGCTGCATACAGCATACAGCGAAACGGCGCCGGTTTGAACGCGCGGGATCCGAGAGTCGGCGCGGGCACCACAGCTACCGGACGCGCTAAATGATTGTGAGCGAGTACGCGCCCATGCGACACGACGCTGTCCTGCGGGCAGCGGCTGACCAACGGACGATGGGCGCGTGATCGCGCACCCTTATTTAATTTTGGAACGGATCGCTCTGGAGCAGGAAAACTTTCGTGTTGCTGGCGAGCTCGCCCGCCGTAAGAGCACTAACACGGCGAGCAGGGGGCGATTCGGTTTGCTCATGCTCACAGATCGACGTTCGGG
>JBKJRK010000262.1:0-5421 GCA_046593135.1 Tepidisphaeraceae bacterium
GCTTTCTTGGCCGGCGTACCGGCCGACGTTGCCGAGTACGGCAACGCATGGGCTGGAAGCCCATGCCACGAAACGCAGTCGCAGAATCCGTCACCCACCCTACGAGACTTCTGGTCCGCGGGTGGGTGACGGATTCTGCGACTGTTTCGTGGCATGGGCTTCCAGCCCATGCGTTGCCGTACTCGGCAACGTCGGCCGGTACGCCGGCCAAGAAAGCACGAGCGCGGCGTCCCGTCAAAACTCGCCCGCGCGAAAGAACGCTTCGCTCTTGCTGATTCGACCTGGTACGGTCGAAAATCGCGGCGTACCGCGATTCATGGGCAAGATGCCCATGCCACGAGGTTGCCGCCGAATGGGTCACGCGCCCTTGGTCCGCCGCTTGTTAATCCCGTGCCTGGTCGACAACCACTGTGTGCTTTCCGCCGGCGTCGCCGACTTGAATCTCCGCGATTTTGTCGTTTGCTTTGAAGGACGCCGTTACTTCGAATGGCGTGATGACCTGAGCCGCAGGGCGGGCTGGTTTTTTCTGGGCGAGCATCCACTGGGGCGGGTAAATCCGCAGGGCGCTCATGACGAGCTTGGTTTCGTATCCGCCGGTCGGATGCTCGCCGTTGGCTTTGACAATCACTTCGCCCGGCGTTTGGCTCGCGGTGTAAGTCGCGCCGGCGGGAGCAAGTTCCCAGCCTTCATCAAGGCCGACAATCCGCTGCGTGGCCGCTGCGTTCGGTGCCGCCGCATGCGGCGCAGCGACCTTCGCCTCGGCGACAGGATTCTTTTGGACAACGGGTTGCGATTCGGACTTCTTTTCGCACATGGGACAGTTACATCCGGCCAAGACAATGGACGCGAGAGACAACGTTGCAAGCCAGAAACCATTCACGGCAAGCTCCTTTCGTTAACGCGCTTATTCCGCTGACACCTGAACCGGCGTCTCACCGTATTAAGGATACGGCGTCTTCCTCGGCTCGTCCCCCGGCATTTCCAAGGCCCCCACCAAATCGCTCAGCCGTTCGACCTTCGCCTTGTTCATGTACGCGCTCAACCCGTCGCAGATCTTGTTCGGCGTCGCAGGATCGACGAACAGCGCCGTGCCGATCGCGACGGCGGTGGCACCGGCGAGCATGAATTCGACGGCGTCCTGCCACGTTTGCACGCCGCCCATGCCGACGATCGGCACGCCGGCGTGCTTGGCGACCTGGCGGTAGACCCGGCTCACCATGTGCAGCGCGATCGGCTTAATTGCGGGGCCGGAGAGCCCGCCGGTGACGTTGGCGAGGCGCGGGCGGCGTTTGTGGATGTCGATGGCCATTGCGGTGAACGTGTTGACCAGCGTCAGCACGTCCGCCCCGCCGTCTACCGCGGCGCGGGCGGTGACCGTCACGTCTTCGACGTTGGGTGACAGCTTCACCATCAGCGGCTTGTTCGGCAGCGCCTTCTTCACCATCGCCACCAGCTCTTTCAGCCGGCCCGGGTGGGTGCCGAACGTCAAGCCGTCCTTCACGTTCGGACACGACACGTTCAATTCGACGGCGTGGACGCAATCCAGCCCGCCCATCGCCGCACACGTTTCGGCGTAGTCGTCGAACGAATGCCCCGCCACGTTCACGACGACGGGGCACGGCATCTTCTGAAGTTGCGGGACCTTCTCTTTCAAAAACCGGTCGAGGCCGACGTTCGCCAGGCCGATGGCATTGAGCATCCCGGCCCGAACTTCCACGATCCGCGCCGGCTCATTGCCCGGCCGCTCTTCGCGCGTGATGGACTTGGTGACGAACGCCCCGAGGCGGGAGAGGTCCATGAAGTCGGCGTATTCAAACGCGTAGCCGCAGGTTCCGGAGCAGGTGAGCGTTGGGTTGGCCAGCTTCAGGCCGGCGAGATTGACGGATAGGTCAGGCACGATTGCCCTTGTATGCGGGGGGAAACGAAAGTCAAAACGGCCGGGGCGGTTTCAATCGTTCGTGTAAACCTTATGCCGTGGCCGGCCGCGGAGGATTTCGGCTTTGCCCCAGGAGGTGACCTGCTTGAACGCGTCGCTCTTGATGAAGGCCGTAAACGACTCGTGGGTTTTCCACTCGCTGAGAATGACGTAGCTCCCGGCCGACTGCACGTCCTCGTAGAGGTGCGACTCGACGTGGCCGTCGACGGTTTTGAGGTGCTGGATGACGTTGATGAAGCCGAGTTTGAACTCTTCTTCCTTCCCGGCGACGACGTCGTAATGCATTCCGATGGTGGTCATGGTGTGTCAGGGGTCAGGGGTCGTAGTCGGTGGTCAGTGGTCAGTGGCAAGGCGAAGGCGCTGTCACCATAGCAGATCGGCGCCGCGGAAGACGGGTCCGTCGGTGCAGGCGAGGCGCCAGCACCAGTTTTTTCCGGGCAGGGGCACGGCGGCCGGGTCGGGCTTGAGAACCTTGATGCAACAGCTTTGGCAAGTGCCCATCCCGCACGCCATCGCCCGCTCGACGGCGATTTGGCACTCCAACCCCCGCTCGGCGGCGATCGCCGCGACGCGTTTCATCATGGGCTCGGGGCCGCAGGTGTAGAGGATGGGAGAGTAGTCGGTGGCCGGTGGCCACTTCCGCCCCAAATACGCCTCCAGCGCTTGCGTCACGAAGCCCCGGAAGCCGTAGCTGCCGTCGTCGGTGGTCAAAACGGCGGGGACGCCGTGACGGGCGAACTCGGCGACGTTGAACAACGGCTCGACGCCGTCGGCGGCCGGTGCGCCAGAGTCGTCGGTGATCGTGAACGGGAGGAGGTCGCGCGTCAGCGCCCCCGCGAAAACAACCGCCTTCCGGCCGGCGAGTTTCTCCGCCAGGTACAGCATCGGCGGAATCCCCACACCTCCCCCAACGAGGAGCGCCGTGCCTCCCTTTGGCGGAAGCACAAACTGATTTCCCAGCGGCCCCAGCACGTTGACGCTATCGCCTTCCCTGAGCTTTCCGAGCCAATCGGTCCCGACACCGACGACGCGCTGGATGAGGTGTAACTCGACCCCGCCGTCCGGTCGATCCACCCGCCCCGCCAGCGAGAACGGCCGCCGCAATAGCGCCAGCGGCTCCGCCAGCTCGCGCCCGACCACGCCGAGCGGTTGGCCTTCGCGCCACTCGACATCCGTCTCGACGGCGTCATCCAGTTCCAGATCCCGACACGCCACCTGAACGAATTGCCCCGGCTCCGTGGGTGGGAATGAATCTGCTACCAGCACCAATCGAAAATGCTCACGACACAACGGAATGTTGGCGGCGACGCGGCAAACAAATTGAGCGCGGCGGAATGAAACGGCAGAATCCATCACGCGCGATTCTACTCAGCCGCGCCCCGGAATAAATGAACCCGCGCAGCGCCGTCGCGCGGGCGGTCGCGCGGACGACGCGCGGCACGATCAAAAGCCGAGGAGCGCGATGAAGCGCGCAACGCTGCCGTGAGGATGCAACGTGCACAAAATAAAGTGAGGGTTTGGGTGACGCCGACCCAAAAAAAGACTTCCGGAGGGGTGGCTCCTATCCACCTCCGGAAGTGCGCCACGGCTGAAAAGCCGTTTTACTCAAAGTTGGATGAACCGGGCGGTTCAGAACAGGGGCGAATATATCGACGCCTATACCCCCTGTCAATCACCGAATCCGACGCCATTACAAAAACAGGGTACAGCATAAGTGATTGATATAGATAGACTTACATCATACCACTAGATGGTGTGTCCCGCGATGGTCGCCAGCCCCATCCGTTGGGGAAAGCGCGCGAAAAGAGGAGTATTTCCTACCTTGCAGCACCCCGTTACACTCGCCGTCCGGAGCAATCATGAAGTACGTCGACGTGGACATCGCGATCGTTTCCAAATCGGGCCAGGTTCTCATCTGCCAGCGCCGCTCCGACGCCCCCCTCGGCGACTATTGGGAATTCCCCGGCGGCAAGCGCGAAGCGGGCGAGACCTCAGCCGCCTGCGCCGTCCGCGAAGTGCGCGAAGAAGTCGGCATCCACGTTTGCCCGGTTCGGGAACTCGAGGTGATCGAATACGCCTATCCCGACGCGCAAATCCGCCTTCACCCCCACCTCTGCAAGCACCTCTCCGGCGACGCCCACCCGTTCGCATGCCAACAGGTGAAGTGGATCGACCCCCTCGCACTTTGGGACTACCGCTTCCCGCCCGCCAACGACACCCTCATCGAGCAGGTTATCGAGTACCTCACTTCAGATTCCAGAACAGAAATGCGCCCCTGACTTCCGCTGGAAGAGGAACACGAATCGACACGAAAGGAACACGAATCTTCACGAATTCGTGAAGATTCGTGGGAATTCCTGTCGATTCGTGTTCCCGCCTTCGAGAATGAGAGAGGGAGCGCATCGTTCTAGGAGCATATCAGGCCGTGCGTGCGCCACGTGCAACCGTCTACTCCTTCTCGACTTCCATTGCGGGCGGCTCTTTTCCATATTTGTCTTTGAACGCCGCTGCGAACGTTTGTTTTAGCGACGGGTCGCACTTGAAGCATTGGGACTTGGGCAAGCCGTGTTCTTCATCCCAGTCGCCCTTTTCTTTGAAGCCGGCTGTTAGCGACGTGTTACACTGGACGCAGATCGACTCCGGCATGCCGTGCTCGCGGCACCAGTCGACGAGTTGAGCCACGGGGATGAGCGGCTGTGTCGCGGCCGATTTGGGATGCCCGGCCACCTGATCTGTCGGCGCGCCCGCCTTCGGCTGGTCTTTCGGACCCGTCGCTTCGCCCTTGTCGCAGCCGGCGCTAACCAGCACCGCGAGTAGGAGCAGGGTCGAGAGCGATCCTCTGTTCGAAGTCTTCTTGATTTCCATAAGCTTCTCCTTCAGGCATGAGCCTCTGTAAGTCCAGGTCGTGGCGACGCCCCGGGCACGCGCACCGGTTCAGCCTCGACCGCCTCGTTGTCTTGATCTTCTTTCACGAGCCCGCGCGACCCGAAAAGTAGATACAGGGACGGCAGCACTAACAGGGTGAGCAGCGTGCTGCTGATCACGCCACCGATCACGACGGTCGCCAGGGGGCGTTGGACCTCGGCGCCCATGCCGGTGCTCAGGGCCATGGGCACAAAGCCGAGGCTGGCGACGAGCGCCGTCATGAGCACCGGCCGCAGGCGGGTAATCCCAGCCGTCCGGACGGCGTCTTCGAGGTTCATTCCTTGCGCCCGAAGCTGGCGAACGAACGTGACGAGCACCATCGCGTTCAGGACGGCTACTCCGGACAGCGCGATGAACCCGACGGCCGCCGAGATCGAGAACGGCATCTCGCGCACCCACAGCGCCGCGACCCCGCCGACGACGGCGAACGGGACGCCGGTGAACACCAGCGCCGTCTCCGCAAAGCGATTAAACGTGACGTACAGGAGGGCGAAGATAATCGCCAGAACCAGGGGCACGACGATCATGAGCCGGGTGCGGGCGCGCTCGAGGTTTTCGAA
>JBKJRK010000319.1:0-3035 GCA_046593135.1 Tepidisphaeraceae bacterium
GGACGCCGAGGATCGGCACATCTTCGAATCGGTCGATCTCGGCGAACCGGGAATCGGCGCCGGCCCGATCGTCGGGCACGAGCCGCCGGGCGGCGTGACGGCCGGTCGCGAGGACGACGGCGTCGGCGGGGAGGGTTTCGCCGCCCTGGAGTTCGACGCCGCTCACGCGCTCGCCAGTGAAGACCAGCCGACCGACACGCGTGCCGGTTCGGACGGCGACTCCGGGAAGGTTTGCGTACAGTTCGCCGAGGGGGCAATCCGGCACGCCGACGACGTATCCCGCGGCGTTGGCCAGCAGCGATCCTTGGAATACCTGGATCGCGTACGCGCTGCTTACCCGCCGGGTGTCTTCGTTCAACCCGCTGATGACGACCGGGTCGTACAGCTTGCGCACGAGCGACGCCGGCTGGCGGTGGCGGTCGAGCCAGTCGCCGAACGGCACGTCGTCCAGGGCGAGTCGCCCGGTGTCGCCGAGCCGCGCCATCGCTAGCATCGCGCGGGCCAGGGCCGTGCGCTCGCGCCACGTCAGCGCGCCGAAGCGCAGGAGCGACGGGCCCAGGTGGAGCGGGGCGGGCAGGCCGGGCGTGCCCGAGAGACCGTAGGCCCGGCCGGCGGGGTCGAGGAAACGGATGGTGCGCTCGTAGCGGATGCGATGAAGCGACCCGACCCGGCGGTAGAAGTCGACGAGGTTGGTGCAGCAGCCGAGCAGGACGTGTTGGCAGTTGTCGAGCGTCTCGCCGGTCTGGGGGTCGTCGAACGACCCCGCGCGTCCGCCGAGCGTCCGCCGGGCCTCGAGCAGCGTGACCGCCGCCCCGGCCTCCGCCAGCGCCACCGCCGCCGCCATCCCCCCGAGCCCGCCGCCGATCACGAGGACGCGGGCGGGATCATTTGTATGACCGGAAGCGAGGGTGTTTGCAGCGCGGGTTGGTTCGAGCAGCGGCGTCATTCGATGTTCCGCCATTCTCCGGTACGACCGAGCAGAGTCCAGCGCGTGACCGGGACTCACGGCAGGACACGCAATTCTTGTTGTTTCAATCCCGAAATCCCGGAGGATAAGGTCAAATCGGCCTATCACCAGATCACCCGCGGTTTGCCAATTTTGCCGCGCGGTTGTACTTTCGTTCGGTCGAAAGCCGGCCCTGTTCGGGGCCGAACCGTGTCCCTGTGGCGGGCGAACGCCTGGCGGGCCGACGTACGAGGTTGCATGGAGCAGGTCGTGACATCGACCAAAGCGGTCGCCGGCACGTGGGCGGGCGCGGCGACGCCGCACCGCGACGCCGGGGCTGCGCACGATCCGCTAGTCCAATCCGACCCTTCGGCGTCTCCGACTGCGGCGCTGTCTGAAGCGGTTCAGGCCGTGCTCGCGCCTTGTACCGATCCTTCCGACGCCGAGCGGCGCACGCGCCAGCTCGTTGACGCCCACTACGAGAATTTCTCCGTGGTTTCGTTGCTCCTGCCCCGCCGGCTGCGGCAGGACTTCTGTAACATCTACGGATTCTGTCGCGTTGCCGATGATCTCGGCGACGAGCTCAGCGACCGCGCCGCGAGTACCGCGGCGCTCGCGCAGCTGCGCCGGCAGACGCTGGAGTGCCACGCCGGCCGGGCCGACACCGCGTTGTTCGTCGCTCTCCGCGAAACCCTCCGCCGCCACGACATACCGGCCGCGCCGTTTCTCGACCTGATCGACGCGTTTGAACAAGACCAGCGCGTGACGCGCTACCAAACGTTCTCCGACGTCGTCGATTACTGCCGCCGCAGCGCCAACCCCGTCGGTCGGCTCGTGTTGTATCTGAGCGGCTACCGCGACGAGCAGCGGCAGGCGCTGTCCGACCTGACGTGCACCGCGTTGCAACTGGCCAACTTCTGGCAAGACGTCCGCCGCGACCTGCTCGACCGCGACCGCGTCTACCTCCCGGCCGAAGACATGCGCCGCTTCGGCGTTTCCGAGGCCGATCTGCACGAAGACATCCGCCAGGGCCGCGGGAACGAAGCGTACGCCAAGCTGATTCAATTCGAGGTCGATCGGACGGCGCGGATGTTCGACGAAGGCGACGCGCTGCTTCCGCTGCTCGACCCGGCCGTCCGCGGACAGGTCGCGCTGTACGGCAAGGGCGGGCGCCTCGTCCTCGACGCGATCCGCGAACAAGGGTATGACACGCTCGCCAGCCGGCCTTCGCTCGGCAAGTGGCGGAAGGGCCGGCTCGTGTTGTCCGCCCTGACAGCAAAGTTACTCGCCCGGCTGCCCGGTGCGGCACGGGGGCAGTCATGACGATGAACGGCATCAGCGCCAGCCTCGAAGACGACCGCGTCTCCGCCGCGCCGGCGCTGTCCGTCGCGCCTTCGGTCGACGTCGCGGCTCCGTCGCCGGTTTCGCTCGGCGACTCGCGCGTGTTCTGCGAACAACTGACGCGCACGCAGGCCCGCAACTTCTATTACGGCCTCAAGCTCCTCCCCGAGCCCAAGCGTTCGGACATGTTCGCGCTCTACGCCTACATGCGGATGATCGACGACATCGCCGACGAGGACGGCGACGGCCGCACCTGCGCGCAGCGGTTGGACGACCTCGAGGCCTGGGGCGTCGTCACCCGCGCCGTGCTGGCCGGCGACAGCCGCTTCGCGAGCGGGGCGGGTCACGAAATCTGGCCGGCGTTTGCCGACATGGCTTGCCGCAACGCGCTGCCGCACCACATTTTCGACGACGTCATCGCCGGCCAGCTTCAGGACCTGCGGCCGGAGACGTTTGAAACCTTTGAGCAACTGCACGAATACTGCTACCGCGTCGCCGGCACCGTCGGCCTGGCGAGCATTTACGTCTGGGGCTTCGAAGGCGGCGAGGCGACGGAAAAACTCGCCGTCGACCGCGGCGTCGCGTTCCAACTGACCAACGTCCTCCGCGACCTCCGCGAAGACTCCGCCCGCGGCCGCACCTATTTGCCCGCCGAAGACCTCTCCGCCGCCGGCGTCACCGAATCCGACCTCAAGCGCGGCCGCGGCGGCGGCGCGTTCCTCGCGCTGATGCGCCAACAGATCGACCG
>JBKJRK010000344.1:0-2869 GCA_046593135.1 Tepidisphaeraceae bacterium
TTGCCCGGACCGTTTGGCGCGGCAAGTGGCGTTTCTCGAAAAGCATCCGGACGTCGGGCTTCTCGGAACGGGACGGACGTTGATCGGCGAGAACGGGGAGACCGTCACCGACGCCCCGGCGACGTCGGGCCGCGTCCGAGTGCTTTGGAAAATGCTGCTCGGCAACGCCTTTGCGCATCCGACAGTCATGATCCGGCGCGACGTGCTCGAACGACATCGGTTACGCTACGACGAACACTTTCAGACCGCGCAGGATTACGAACTCTGGACCCGGCTGCTTCGATACACTCGAGGAGACAATATCAGCGAGCCGCTTGTGCGCTATCGCCTCCGAGACGGAATCAGCCGGACCCGCAAGGCGGACCAGCTCGCGAACCACGACCGGATCGCATTTGCCGCAATCGGCGGCTTGCTTCCTGGTTTCAACGTTTCTGTTTCGGACGTTTCACAACTTCGGGGCCGCTACGGCGGTTTCAGCGTACGTAATGCCGACATGGACCCCGCCGACGAGCATTGGCTAGGGGTGTACAGACACATGCTGGAATCGTTTGTGCAGACGTACGGGGACGAACCTGACGTCCATGTTTTTCGACAGGAGCAGGGAAAGCTTCTCGACACATTTTCCGCCGCTCAAGCGTTGTAGCTTTACGGCGTGCCGCCGCGGCCTTCGGTGCGGGGGTGGCGTTTTTGGCGGGGGTCGTGGATGTCATTCGGCGCCAGATCCCAACCGTCCGGCTCTTCGTCCTTCATCGAATGGTCCGGCTGAACCGGCGCCGGGCCGCTGCGTTGATTCACGACATCTTGCGCATTGACCTGCCGCGCGCCGTCCTGGCGGTTGTGCACGGCTTGCTCTGATTGATCAGACGCGTCCGTGGGCGTGGCATCATTGTTCGTGTCGAGCTTGCCCATTCCAGCCTCACGGCCGGGGTGGGAACGCTCGTAGCTGTCGGACGGATCGGGGGCCTGCTGCGGCGACGCGGGTCTCATTTGCTCGGCCATCGGTGACATCCTTTCGGTTGTCCCGAGGCTATCCCACGACGCGTTCGCAGGGGAACGGGAAATCCGGCGATTTCAATGCCCGCGCGACGTAAAACCGGCGGATTCATGCGTCCATTTTGATGACGCCGCGCGAACGCTTGATGGCAATGACACGGGCTTTCAAGGCGTCGAAGATCTCGCGCGGGTTCGGCAGGCCGCGGAGCGGCATTGACGGAGAGGTTTGGTCGGTGGCGAAGATAGTGATGGTGCCGACGCCGAGCAGGCGCTCGACAACCGATTGGTGGAACTGGATGTCGTCCACGTGCCACAGCTCGGTCGTGTCGATTGTTTTCGAGAGCAGGCCGCGTTCGAAGTCGATGCGGTAGTTGCTGATGCGGTAGCGGATGGTGCGAGCCCACACGATCGGGGCGATCAGCAGGACCAGTCCGATGACGATCGCCGCCAGGATGAGCCACCACGCCAGCCATTCCCCGGACATGGAGCGGTAGATGAACGGGCCGGCGATGAAGAGGGCGCCGATCAGGAAGAACAGCAGCAGCGAGCCGATGTTGCCTCGCACGAGAGGGGAGCCTTCGTAGTAAACCTTCTCGGGGTCGTTGGCTTTCGGGGCCGAGATGTCGTGCCCGGTTTGCGGCACGCCGACGTTGAGCGGATCGGATTCAGAACGGGTCATTTCACCTCCGAGAGTTCCAAAATACGTTCCCACATCTTGTCGGGAACCGGCACGACGCTGAGCCGGCTGATGCGAAGCAGGTCGAAGCCGGTGAACGCGGGGTCGGCCTTGATGTCAGCCAGGCTGACGGGGCTCGTCAGCTTCTTCTTTGGCTTGATGTCAACGACGGCGAGCTTCTCGTCGTCTTCCTTGGGATCGGCGTACGGGTCGGATCGAATCTCCGCAATCCCGATGGCAGCGCGTTCGTCCCCGGTGTGATAAATCAGGGCGGCGTCGCCTTTTTTCATCGTGCGGATGTGCTTAAGGGCCAGCGCGTTGGCCACGCCGTCCCAGACGGCGGACTTGTCGCGGGCGAGGTCGTCCCAGGCGTAGCAGTCGGGTTCGGTTTTTAAGAGCCAGTGCGCCATGAGAAAGAGCTTAGGGATTAGGAGTCGGGGATCAGGAGTCACGAATCAGGAGCCGCAGACTGGGTCGTGTGATTCCAGACTGCCGACTACTGACTACTGACTACTGACGCCTCGCGTTATTACGCCAAACTCTCCGGCTTCGCGCCACCCGCACTCTGCGCCGGCTGGTCGCCGAGTTGCCGCTGGATCGTCTGGGTGATCTTGCGGAGCAGGTCGACGAAATCGACTTGCGCCATGTTCCACGCCTTGATTTTCAAATGCGACACGACCCGGTTCTGGGCTGATTCGAGCGCGGCCCGCTGGGCGTCGGTGATCGGAAGCCCGGCCTGTTCCTGTCGGCCGAGTGCTTCGATCTGGCGGTCCATGTCGGCAAGAAGCCGGGTCGCCTCGGCGTCGTCGGTGACGGCCTTCTGGGCCTGCTTGTAACGGGCGACGGCGGGATGCCCGGCGACGATCCGCCCCAGCTTTTCCGCCTCGTCCATGATCTGTTGCGTGTCCACTGCCATTGGCTTCTTCCTCGTTGGGATTTCTACTATAGCCTTGACCCCCGCGACGGCAAACGACAGGCCTTGGCACGGTGTTTCAAAAATCCGGCATCCGTCCGCCCAGCCGCATGGAAAGTCTCGCACGGAAAGAATCGATTGTTGGCCGAACGGGGGATTCAGGGCGAATGCAAAAGGCGTTTCAAAAGAGAAAGGCGACCGCCACCCTGCGGCGGGCAGAGAATGTGCGCAAAAAGATCACCCGTGACTCAACGCGGGATTCATAGTTGTCGGGTTATCCGCATCGC
>JBKJRK010000069.1:0-6033 GCA_046593135.1 Tepidisphaeraceae bacterium
GTTTTTCGCGGCGCTGGGCTACACGCACAACCCGCAGTTCACCGACGACACGGCGGCGTGCATCGTCATCAGCGACGACATCTTCGTGATGCTCCTGACGCATCCGAAGTTCAAGCAGTTCACGCCCAAGGCGATCTGCGACGCGATGACCGGCACGGAAGTGCTCGTCTGCCTCTCCTGCGACAGCCGCGCACACCTGGAAGCCCTCGTGAGCAAGGCCGTCGCCGCCGGCGGCAGCACGTACGCCGACAGCAAGGATTACGGCTTCATGTACCAGCACGGCTTCCAAGACCCGGACGGGCACATGTGGGAGCTGATCTATATGGAGCCGGGCACCGTGAAACAGGGGTAATCATTCTCATTAAATAGAGAGAGCACAACATGAAATACATGCTGCTGATCTACATGGGCGAAGACGCGATGACCGAGCGCGAACGGACGGCCTGTTACGCGGAATCCGCCGGCCTCGCGCGCGAGCTCCAGGCCGGCGGAAAGTACATCTCGGCTAGTCCGCTACAATCCGTTTCGACCGCCAGCAGCATTCGTATTCGCGAGGGCAAGCGGCTCGTGACCGACGGACCGTTCGCGGAAACGCGCGAACAACTCGGCGGATATTATCTGATTGATGCCGAGGACCTCGACGACGCAATCGGCATCGCCGCACGAATCCCCGCGGCTCGCAAGGGCACCGTCGAAATCCGCCCGGTTATGGAAATTCCGGGACTGCCGGAGGCACGGCCATGAAGTACATGCTGCTCTGCTACGACGACGAGCAGGCCTGGGCTCAGGCGGGCAAAGCCGCCCACCAACAGGCCATCGGCGAGGCCGTGCAACTCACGCACGAACTCCACGCCAAGGGGCAGTACCGGCTGGCTTCGCCGCTCCACCCGGTGGCGACCGCGACCAGCGTCCGAGTCCGCGACGGGCGACGCCTCGTGACGGACGGGCCGTTCGCCGAAACACGCGAGGTGCTCGGCGGGTTTTACCTCATCGACGTGACCGACAAGAATGAGGCGATCGACATCGCCGCTCGGCACTCGGGCGCGCGATTCGGCACGGTCGAAGTGCGGCCGGTGCTGGAGATCGACGGCCTCCCAAAAATCTTAGCGCAAGAACATGCGACGTGACGGTAGGATTTCGGTTCCCAGTTTACCTCACGATAGGAGCGACGAATGTCTGCAGTGCGAGTACTCGTTGGCACCAAGAAAGGCGCGTTCGTCCTGACGTCTGACGGCAAGCGTCAGAAATGGGACGTGAGCGGGCCGCATTTTGCTGGGTGGGAGATTTACCACCTCAAGGGTTCGCCCGTCCACCCGGACCGGATTTACTGCTCGCAGTCCAGTGGCTGGTTCGGGCAGATCATTCAGCGATCCAGCGACGGCGGCAAAACCTGGGAGCAGCCGGGCACGCCAACGGGCGAGCCGACGGCGACGCCGGAAGGAATGCCCAAGGCGGAGAGCAATAAGTTCTGTTACGACACCGCGACCACGCCGCTCACGACGCACCAGTGGTATGACGGCACGCAGCACCCGTGGGAGTTCAAGCGCGTGTGGCACGTCGAGCCGTCGCTGACCGACGCCGACACCGTCTACGCCGGCGTCGAGGACGCGGCAATGTTCCGCTCGACCGACGGCGGGAAGAACTGGAACGAGCTGTCGACCCTCCGCCGGGCTCAAGGTGACAAGTGGATGCCAGGCGCCGGCGGGCTCGGGCTGCACACGATCGTCCTCGACCCCACCAACCCTAAGCGCATGTTCATCGCCATCTCCGCCGCCGGATGCTTCCGCACCGACGACGGCGGCGAAACGTGGAAGCCCATCAACCGCGGGCTGCGCTCCGACTTCATGCCCAACCCCACCGCCGAGATCGGCCACTGCGTGCACCGCATCGCGATGCACCCGGCCAAGCCGAACACGCTGTTCATGCAGAAGCACTGGGACGTCATGCGCAGCGACGACGGCGGCGAAAACTGGGGCGAGATCAGCGGCGACTTGCCGAGCGACTTCGGCTTCCCCATCGACGTTCACGCCCACGACCCGGAAACGGTGTACGTCGTGCCGATCAAGAGCGACAGCGAACATTTCCCGCCGGAGGGCAAGTTGAGGGTCTACCGGAGCAAATCGGGTGGTAACGACTGGGAGCCGCTGACGAAGGGTCTGCCGCAGCAAGATTGCTACGTCAACATCCTACGCGACGCGATGGCCGTCGATTCGCTCGACGAGTGTGGCGTGTATTTCGGGACGACGGGGGGGCAAGTGTATTGCTCGGCGGATGGGGGGGATAACTGGAACGCGATCGTGAGGGATTTGCCGGCGGTGTTGTCGGTGGAGGTTCAGACGTTGGCGTAAAGGGAGAAGATAAGACCGAGTATGATTATGAGTAGGAGTATGAGTAAGACGAGGCGGCCGCATTTATCCTACTCATACTCCTACTCTGCTTTCATCCTCTCACCGAAGGAGACTCATGGACACCGCGCAAGAGTACTGGTTCGACCACGACCGGCTCGACGTCTACCGCGAGGCGATCAGCTTCCTCGCATGGCTCTCAACCCTTCTCGAAGAGACAGCTCGCGCGGGAGGCGACATTAAGGACCAGTTGGATCGCGCGTCCACATCCATCGTGTTAAACCTCGCCGAGGGGAACGGGAAGTACTCCGGCAAGGATCGCTGCCGGTTCTTGGACACTGCGTACGCGTCGACGCTGGAGTGCGCCGCCGGATTGGATGTATTGGTCGCCAAGCGGAGAGTCGTGCCCGATCAGGTCCGCCTGGGCAAAGAGATCCTGCAACGGGTCGTCCGCATGCTAATAGGTCTCATCAAGCGGAACTCCACCCGCGACTACAATAAGGGTGATGTCTTATGATCCGCGTGGTCCTCCCACAACATCTTCGGACGCTGGCGAACGTCGCCGAGCGTGAAGTGCATGTTGACGTTACGGGTCCCGTGACACAGCGGTCGGTCCTCGACGCGCTGGAAGCGAAGTACCCGATGCTGCGCGGGACGATGCGCGACCACGTGACGCAGCAACGCCGGGCGCTGGTGCGGTTCTTTGCGTGTGAGGAGGACTTGTCTCACGAACCGCCGGAAGCGATGTTGCCGGAGAAGGTGGCGGCGGGCGCAGAGCCGTATTACATCATCGGCGCGATCGCGGGGGGCTGATACGGATCGGGATTAATCCGTGCGCGTACGGTCTTAATTTTTCCAGCCGGCAGGGCCGCTTCAGCGGCCCTGAACTCGCGCGAGGATTAATCACGACCCGTATAACACGATTCCGGTTGGGTTTCGTGCGTTGAGCGCGACCTGCCGCCCTGCGGGCGGCCGCGAACCGAGGATAATGGACACGGGAGTCAGATGGAATCCGTATAACGTGAGCCCGGACCGGGTTATTGCGCTGCGGAAAGATTCGCAAGGCACACTTTTTATTTTGGAGGTCTTATGAGCTATCGGAAACTGTTCGCCGTTTCGTTCGTTGCCGCGGGTATGGGCGTGGCCGCGGTTGTTGGGTCGATTGCCGTGGCGGCCGACGCGCTGAAGGACAAGCCCGCCGCGGCCCGGGCAGAAAAGGGCGAGTTGAAGCTTCCGCCCGGTTGGACTGAAGCCGACATGCAGGCGTGCATGATCGCCGGCACGCCGGGCAAGATGCACGAGCACCTCGCCAAAGGCGCCGGCGTTTGGGAGGGGAAGAACACGATGTGGATGGCCCCCGGGGCCGAGGCGATGACGAGCGACAGCACGACGACCGTCACCCCCATGATGGACGGCCGGTTCGTCAAGGTGGAAGTCGCCGGCGAGATGCCCGGCATGGGGCCGTATAACGGCTTCGGCCTGTACGGCTTCGACAACGTCGCGAAAAAGTTCGTCTCGACTTGGATGGACAATCACAGCACCGGGCTGATGACCGGCACCGGCGAGTTGTCGCCGGACGGCAAGACGATGACGTGGAAGTACACGTACACCTGCCCCATCACCAAGAAGCCCGCCGTCCTGCGGGAGGTTGAGACGATTACCGGGCCGACCACCAAGACCCTCGAAATGTTCGGCGCCGAGCCCAAGAGCGGCAAAGAGTTCAAGATGATGAGCATCGAACTGACTAAGAAGTAAGCCGAACGCTCCCGGCCGGCAACACGTCAGCTCACATGCGCGTAACCGACGGCCCCGCATCCTGTAACGCAGGCGCGGGGCCGTCGCGCGCTAAACGGAAAACGGGAAGGGCGACGAAATCCCGGGCGTTGACAGAAGCCCTGACGGCTCTACAATTTCCCTCCCTGACGTGCGGAAGGTCGCTTTTGGCCCGAATGCCGGCAAGGGCTCGTAGCTCAGTTGGTTAGAGCGCGTCCCTGATAAGGACGAGGTCGGACGTTCGAATCGTCTCGGGCCCATTTAAACGTCCCGGAGATCGCCTCATACAGTGCGATGGCCGGGACGTTCTTGTTCCCCGGCGTGGGACGCGGTGAAGGGTCGGGACGGCATGTTTGCCATAGTCAGCGACATCCACGGAAACCTCGAAGCGCTCAACGCCGTCCTCGAAGAGATCGATCGGCGGGGGATCCAGCACATCGTCTGTCTGGGCGACATCATCGGCTACGGGCCCAACCCCATGGAGTGCATGGATTTGGTGATGCAGCGGTGCCGCGCCGCGCTGATGGGCAACCACGACTTCGCCGTTTTTTACGAGCCGTACAACTTCAATTCCGGCGCGGAGCAGGCTTGTTTTTGGACGCGGGCGCAATTCGAGAACGACCCAGACGTCGTCCGCCGGGCGGCTCGATGGCGGTACGTGGGGAATTTGCCGGTGCGGATTCGCACCTCGGAGTTCGTTGCGGTTCACGCGTCGCCGCGCCGGCCGGTAAACGAGTACATCTTCCCGGACGACATCTATACCAATCCGGGGAAATTTGTCAGTATTTTCGAGCGTTTTGACCGGCTGTGTTTTGTGGGTCACACGCACGTGCCGGGGGTGTTTCTAGAAGGGCCTGACTTTTATAGCCCGGACGAGCTGGACTTTAAGTTCGAGTTGACGGATGAAAAAGCGGTGATCAACGTCGGTAGCGTCGGCCAGCCGCGCGACCGCGACCCGCGGAGCAGCTTCGTGGTGGTCGCCGACACGTACATCGAGTTTGTGCGCGTGCCGTACGACATCGAAGCGGTTGTGAAGAAGGTCGAAGCGGCCGCCGACCTCGATGATTTTCTCGGCACGCGGCTGAGAGACGGAAGATAAGAGCCAGGGACCAGGAATCAGGGGTCATGAGTCAGGAGCCGGATTACCACTCCTTTGACCTCTGAATTCTGGTTCCTGGTCCCTGATTAAAGGGTTGAAATGGACATGAAGAGAACGGTCATCGGCAGCCTGCTGGCGGTGGCCTTGTTCGTTGGGTGGTGGGGGCTTATCACCTGGGTCAACAAGGAATACGGGGTTGCGAACGACAGTCCGACCCAGCCGGCCACCCCCGCCACGACGCAGCCCGTCGCCGCGCCCGGCCAGCCCGCGACGACGCCCGGGGCGGGGCCGACATTTCAAGCTCCGGCGGGGTTGTACGTCATGTCTGAGGCGGGCGCCACCGCGGCGCCAACGGTCGAGTTGGGCTCGGCAGCTTACAAGGACCCGCGTTACGCCTTGCTTCTCCGCACGACGGCCAGCGGCGCGGGCGTCGACTCGGTCGTTCTGAACCAATTCTTCCGCACCGTCGAAGACCCGAAGAAAGAGCCGTACGTTTTCCAGCAGGCGGCTCCGGCGGTCCTTGAGAAATTCGGCCACCCGCTGGCCACACGTTCCATCACCGTCGACGGCGTCGTCGTTGATTTGTCGAAAGCGGCCTGGACGCTCGAAAAGCAGGGCGACGGCACGGCGACCTACGCCGTCACGCTCGGCAACGCGGGCAAGCCGGTTTTGAAGGTCTTGAAGACTTTCAGAGTGTTCGAGCGCAACAACACCCAACACGCCGGTCTCGGGTATGAGATTCGCCTCGATTACGACCTCGAAAACTACACTGGCCGGCGGACGGTGGTAAGTCTGGCGTACAACGGCCCGGCCGTC
>JBKJRK010000170.1:0-2782 GCA_046593135.1 Tepidisphaeraceae bacterium
GGCTCAGCCGCTTCCACGGGGGATGCGGCGGGGGCGGCGCCGGCGGGGTTTGAAGATGTCGCGCTCGGACTGACTGACGGGGGCGCCGGTTTGAACACCAGGAACAGGATGACGGCGACCAGCGCCGCCACAACCAGCCCGCCGCCGATCAGCACGGCTCGCATCGCGTTCGGTTTTCGAGTCGCTTCTGATCTTTTTTGATCGTCCGCGGCTCGCTCGGACGCGCGCGCCGGCGGCTTCCGTAACAAACCCTGGCGTGCGAGCCCGCTGCTGGCCACGACTTGCGCCAGCTCATCCAGCCCCGAGTCCTGAGTCCTGTAGAGCGACTGCGCCGGATTCGATTTGGCCGGCCGGCCCGCCGACCTGTTTTTCGCATTTGAAGGCACGGTCTGAATCGTCTTGCAATACTGGCACCGACAGACGCCGCCGGCGAAGGCGTCGTCCATTTCCAGGAGCTGCTTGCAGTGGTTGCAGTGGATGGAAATCATTGTCGAGAGAAGACAGTAGACAGAATACCGAAGACAATCGGCGGACGGTTTATTCTGCTCCTCTTCTACTGTCTTCTGTATTCTGTCTTCTGTCTACTTCCCCTCACATTCCCGGTTGCCACAAATAATAAAATCCGCCGGGCAGGACATTGTGGGCTCCGGGGAGTTCGAGGCGTAGCGTGTCGGCTCGAGGCGCCGGGGCGTTGTTGCTGGCGTAGATCGACCCCCCGTAGCCGTAGGGGCGTTTGTAGAGGACGGCTTTGGCGCCGGGGGCTTTGCCGAGTTGCCGGGCGAGGTCGAGGGCGTCTTCGAGCCGGCCGTTGCGGTCGGCGAGCCCCAACTCGACGGCGCGCGTGCCGGTGAAGACGCGGCCGTCGGTGACGAGCTTGAGCGTGTCGTCTTTCGTGATATTCCGCCGGGTGCGGACGACGTCGACAAAGCGGCCGTAATAGTCGTTCACCATCGCCTGCATGACTTCGCGCTCGTCGTTCCCCAGCTTCTTAAACGGCGAGCCCATGTCCTTGAGCGGGCCGCTCTTGATGTTCTCATTTCGGACGCCGACTTTATCCATGAGCTGGACGGCGTCGAACATGCTGAAGATGACCCCGATGCTGCCGACAACGCTGGTCGGGTGGGCGACGATCTGGTCGGCGCCGCAGGAGACGTAGTACCCGCCACTGGCGGCGACTTCCTGCATGGAAGCGACGACCGGCTTTTTCGTCTTTTGGCGGAAGTCGTTGACGATCTCGTACATCAGGTCCGACGCCGTTACCGTCCCGCCCGGCGAGTTCACCCGCAGCACGACGGCTTTCACGTTTTTGTCCCCGGCGGCTTTCTCCATCTGCTGAGTGAAGAGGCTGACCGAGTTTTCGCCCGGCTGAAGGAACCCGCCGGTGCGGACGTTGACCAGCATCCCCTCGACCTGAATGATCGCGATCTTGGCCCCGCCTTTGCCGGGTTGGACTTCTTCTTCCGTCAACTTGGTGGAGCTGGAGACGGGGGTAACGAGGAAGCTGGGCATGCCGCAACCGCTGATGATGGGCGCGAGCAGAAGAAGAGATAGGGACACAGGAAACAATTGCATTCCATTGCCTCTGAGAGAGAGTGAAGGACGCGGTCGGTAATCAGGGTACTCGCGACACTTGCCAACCACGGCCCTGCGGCCTCGGCGAAACGGGTTGCGCGATGCGCGTGGAACCGAGCGGCGCTGGATTCCTCTTTGTCGCGTATCTTAGCGCGTCGAACGCTTTCAGTGAGGTGATCTTAACGATGCCGTGTCATGTCAGCAAAGCCGAGTTTGCAAGTTACGTCGAGCAGGCGCTCGCCGAACTGCCCGAGCCGTTCGCGTCGCACCTCGAGCAGATCACGGTCGAGATCCAGCAACGTCCGACTCGAAAGATGCTTCGATCCGTCGGCTTGGCCGAAGACGAATTCCTGTTCGGCCTGTACCAAGGCATCAACCTCATCGATCGCAGCGTCGAACACTCCGGCATCCTCCCCGACCGCATCCTCATTTTTCAGGAAGACCACGAACTGGCCTGCGATTCGCCCGCCGAACTCGTGGAGGAGATTCGCACGACGGTGCTGCACGAGATCGGGCATCATTTCGGGATGGACGAGGATGATTTGGACGAGATCGGGTACGGGTGAAAGGCTGTCGACGATCGCCCAACGGCTCAGATCTATGCAGCGGAAATTGGGCGCGATTCATGAATGAGGGCTTCGGCCGGGATGCCGAGCGCCTCGTGCAGTCGGCGAATCATGGGCAGTGTGAGGTTTCGCTTATGGTTGAGAACCTCGGCGACCCGGGCCCGGCTGCCGATAAGGGGTTCGAGGTCGCGGCGCGTCAGGCCACGCTGGTCCATGGCGAATCGGATGGCTTCGACCGGGTCCGGGGCGTCGATCCGGTGATGTTTCTCTTCCCATGCTTCAACCAGAGTGGTCAGCACGTCCAGCCGATCACCGTCAGGCGTATTCGCCCGCGAATCCATCAGCGCGTCAATTTCTCGCAGCGCTCGCCGGTAATCGCGGTCAGACTTAATGGGCTTGATGTCCATCTTTAAACCTTTTCCACGTCAGTCCCATCGTACTCGCGGTGCGTGCCGATGAACCGGATGGACATGATCCGGTACGCATAAAGTGAAGTGTTTTCGTGCGGGCGTTTATCGAGGCTTGACCCAAATCGTCCGCGGCCCCACCTCGGCAACCACGCCGTCGATCGTTTGTTGAATCGGTTTGTCGGTGCAGTTGAACGCGAAGACTTCATTGCCCCGGCGGCAGGTCCACAGGCCGTC
>JBKJRK010000300.1:0-3306 GCA_046593135.1 Tepidisphaeraceae bacterium
TGATGCGTGAAACGGGATTTCGCTTGCCGCCGCACTCCTCACGCATCATTCGCACACGTCACGCCCCGCACAATTTTTCCGCTCCCGGCGAACCTTTCCCCCGTCCGTGTCATATTCAACGGTAGGAGCCTGCGTCATCTCACCAGCGGGCTCGGACGCAGGGCAAGCAGCACCGGAGCTAAATTCCATGTCGGTCGACCATTTTCAAACCGTAGACGTTCCCCGATTTCGCCAGGCGCTGGCAGACCTTCATGCTGTGGTTGGGCGTGGAAAAGGCAGAGTCGAAGTCACTCATCCAGACTGCGACGACATTTGCGTGCTGATCAGCAAGGCCGAACTCGACAGCCTGGAACGCGCGCTGCAGATTTTCTCCGAAACGCTCGAATTCAAGCAGATGTCCGAACAGATCGCCGAGATTGCCGCAGCCGTTGGCACGCCGAGTGTCCAGACCAGTGCTCCCGCGGTCGATAATTGACGGTCCGCGACGCAGTCGCATTATCGTTTAGCGCCGTGCGCTTTTCGCGAGCTGGCTCGCCGTGAGAGGGGGCGAACCCGGCGAGCTAGCTCGCCGGCTACACGAAAAGTTTCTCTGCTCTAGACAGAGCCATGATCTTTAGTTTTCGATGTCAATGTCCAACTGCGGCTCATCCGCTGATGCGCCCGTGATAGACGCGGGCTTGGATACGCCGCCGCCGGCGTCACGCTGTTTTTCCAATTGCTTCAAGATCGTATCGATCCGCTGCTGTGCTTCGGGCGGCTGATCGCTCCTGATTTCTTTCAGGACGCCGATTGCCGGCGGGCCCATCTCCACCAGGGCGGCTTCGGCCCGGTCGCGCTGTTTCCAGTCCTCGGCGTTCAGGTCCGCCACCACCGCCTTGATTCGATCCAGCATCGGCCCCGACGGCGCCGGCACCGGCTGGTCGTATTCCACGACCAGGGCCACCGGCACCTTCATCGCCAGGCCGCTGGCGAGTTGGCACTGAAGCTCCTGATCCTGGAGTTGCCCGCTCAACGTCGTGCCGTCCCACAGCGTGACCGAAACGTCCAACGAGCCCGGCGCGGGGTGCGTGAGGGATTTGATCTCAGCCGCGTTGATCGCGATGGTGTCGAACGCCGTGTCGAGGGCGAGCTTGCCGGCCAGCACGCCGACCAGCACGTCGTCATTGGTCAGTGTGAGCGTCGCGGTCGCGTTGTCGGGATCGGCAACCTTCCCGGCAAATTGAATCCGCGCGACGGTCGGGGCGGGGAAGGTCACTTCCGTTCCGGGCGCGCCGTCCAGCTTCATCTTGAACTGCTCGGCTTCGAGCAGCCCGGCGAACCGGCTGCCGTCGGTGAGGCGGATCTCGTGTACGCCGTGCCCTTCGGCCTGAAGAAAAACGGAAGCGATCGTGTCGGGCTTGATCCGGAGCTTGCCGTAGCGTGTGACGACGCCGACCGGCTCGGCCGGCATCTGTACGCCGACGCGCTCGCCGGTGCGCATCAGGACGATCGGCTTTTCAAACGTCCACTCCTCCGGCTCCCCTTCGCGCTTGCGGTAGCCGACCCGGGTGATCTGCGCCAGCGGCACCTTGATGACCTGCTTGCTCGACAGCTCCATGTCGATCGTGGCGGCCCCGAGCTTGCCGCCGAAAATCTGGCCGTCGGTTGTGACGAGCAATTGCCGCGGGCGGAACCGTCCGACGTTGATCAGGCCGATCACCTGGTTCACCGGCAATTCGACTTTTCCGTAAAATGTTTCGAGGGGGAAGCTCTGAACCTTGAGCGTGCCTTTGTACTGGTCGCCGCCTTTGAGTTCCACGACGTCGAGGGCGTCGCCGCGAAGAATCTCAATGTCGCCGATGAAACTCTGGCCGGTGGCGAAGTTGATGATGAGCTTGCGAATTTCCTTCGGGATCGCGTTGAGGAGCCGTGATTCCTTTATCGCGCGGACGAACTGTACGCCCGCGTCGACCGTCGGCACGACGCCGTGAAAGTGCATGATCGCGACCTCCTTGCCCGCGGGGATGGTCGGGCTGATTGAAGCCTGTACGAAGCTGTTCTGGGCCGGGCCGTTGATCTGGAAGGCACTCGTAGCGCCTTTGCCGGAGTAAACCTCCATGACCGCCGGCCCGGCTCCCGTTTGCCCGACCCAGGCAAGCTCCTGGCCTTTTCGCTTGGGGTCGGGAACGGTTTGCGCAACGTTGATGCCGTAATTGTAATTAGTCTGGATCTGCACCTGGACCAGTGCGGGCTGGGCGCCGGTGTTCTTGATGATGTCGATGTAGCGGACGAGGGACTGCTCCTTGTCGATCAGAATCCGGCGCGTAATGACGACGCCCTGGGCGGTCAGATTTTCCAACACCAACTCACCCGTCTGCGGATCGATCCGTCCCTGGTTGTTGTTCATGTTCGGCTGATTGCCGTTGATCGTAAGTTGGGCGCCCTGACTGATGAGCGGCTGGTTGCCCTGCTGCTGAAGCCAGCCCCCTTGGTAAACGCGCCACTGCCCGCCCCGGTTGTCCTGGACCGTGTACGGCAGGTTGGCGACCCCGCCCGGGCCGCCCGCCCCTGCCGGTGCCGCGACGATCTTACGAAGCGCAAACGCCGGTGTGCCGGTTGCAAGAATCCCTGCCGCCGCCAGCATCCCGATCACCACCACCGCCGAGCGTCGCGTATGAATCATGGAGAGCCCTTTGTCCCTTGGACGCCGCCGACCGGACGAGGTTTCAATATCCCGCGTTTAGGGGCACACAGGTTGGAACTATCTTATCCTACGCGGGTCACGGGTCGCTCTCACGCCCGCTTGCTCGTTGCGATCCTCACACTGTTTTGTGGATGTAGATCACTTCGCCGCTGGTGTGTATCAGGTCGCAGCGGATGCATTGGAGGACGACGCGGGCGACGTCGGCGGGGTCGAGTGTTTTTTCGGGGGGATATTGTTCCGGCGTCAAAATCGAGCGGAACATGCCGGTTTCGGTGGCGGCGGGGGCGACGGTGTGGACGCGGACGTTGATCGGCGCGCCTTCGCGGGCCGCGGAGAGGCCGAAGAGGTTGAGCCCGGCCTTCGCGGCGCCGTAGGCGGAGAAGCCGGGGAAAGGGTCGCGCGCCGCGGCGGACGAGATGTTCACGACAACCCCGCCGCCCTGCTTTTCAAACGCCGGCCACACGGCGCGGGTGGTGTAGAATGCCGCGGACAGGTTGGTGTCGAGAACGGCTCGCCACTGCTCGGTCGTCATTTCCCGAATCGATTTTACCGGCGCGAGGCCGGCGTTGTTAACGAGCGCGTCGATGCGCCCGAACTTTTCCAGCGTGGCGGAGACGAGGCGA
>JBKJRK010000338.1:0-2604 GCA_046593135.1 Tepidisphaeraceae bacterium
CTGCTGGCCAAGGCGGATTGAAGGCGGTGTGACGTGTGTGCCGGGTGGCGCGAACGAACCCACCCGGGGTACGGCGGTATCAAACCGTCGGATGGCGTTGCTTTTGGCAAGTCAAGCACGGGCTGGATGCCTTGGTCAGTCGCACGCCGATCAGGTACGGACACGCCAATTTCATCGCGCCAGGACAAAACGAATCCACGGTGATTTTCCATGGTGTGTTAGTAAGTTGAATTCTGAAAATGGTTTGCGACCGAATGTCGCTGGGAAATATGCGGACAACGCCGTCAAGCAAACCCACGGCGGGTTTGATGCGAGATGGGAATGAAACGAAGTGCAAGGTCCGCGTCCGGTGGCGCGAACGAGCCCAATCGGGCTCGGCGGTGCCAGCACCACCGGCGTTCGGAGGATCGCGACTGTGACAAGCAGTTTACTCCGCGAAACGCCGCCCGTGCTCGCACGGGTCGGGAACGAGCGGCGCTCGAGCGCCGGCGCGGAACGGAGCCAATTGGCGCCTTTCGTGATTGTGGAATTCAATTCCCCGGCGGGAATGGTCTGGGCTTAGCGCGATAGCAACTTCAATGTATTGAGCAAAAAAACGATACGTTTGTGGCGCGCGCCACACCGGGCTTCGTGGAAGCTGGTTCGAAGTGGAATCGTGGGGTTACGTCGCAGTGCAATCCGTCCCGGCTTGCAAACCCGCGGGCGGGCCGATATTCCAGCCGGGATGAGCAATGTTCGCGTCGGCGTCATCGGGTTGGGAGCAATGGGTACGTTTCATGTGGGGTATCTCCATGAGATTGACGGCGCCATCCTGACGGCCGTCTGTGACGCGAATGGCGAGCGCGTAGACAAGGTCGTCGCGGGCTTGGTCGATGTTCGCGAGAAGGCCGACGCGCGACTTGCCGGGCGGGTGGCGGACGCGCAGGCGGTGGGAAAGTTTACGACGTACCAGGCGATGCTGGATTCAAAGCTGGTCGACGCGGTCGTCATCGCTACGCCGCACTTTCAACATCCGGAGATTGCCCTGGCGGCGCTTGAGCGGGGGATTCATGTGTTGTCGGAAAAGCCGCTCGCGGTCCACGTTAAGGACGCGCGGAAAGTGATCGATGCGCACAAGCAGCATCCGAATTTGAAGTTCAGCCTTGTCCTGCAAATGCGCACGGTCGCGGTTTACAAGAAGCTGCGGGCGTTGATCGCCGAGGGGGAGCTTGGGGAAATTACGCGTTTCACGTGGATCGTTACCGACTGGTTCCGCACGTGGAGCTACTACGCTTCCGGCGGCTGGCGGGCGACGTGGGCGGGGGAGGGCGGCGGGGTGCTCATTAACCAGTGCCCGCACAACCTCGACCTCATCCAATGGCTCACCGGCATGATGCCCACCCGCGTGACAGCCGTCGCCAGCCTTGGGAAGACCCACCCGATCGAAGTCGAAGACGAGGTGAGCGCCATTCTCGAGTTTCCCAACGGAGCCATCGGGCATTTTATCACCACCACCGGCGAAGCCCCCGGCACCAACCGCCTGGAAATCTGCGGCGACCGCGGGAAACTTGTGGCCGAGAACGGCAAGATCACATTTCACCGTACACGCAAAGGCGTTCGTGAAGTACGGGAAACCAGCCCGGAAGCATTCGCCCAGATCGAAACCTGGCAGTCGGAGATTCCGCTGCCGGCGGGCGCACTGTCCGAAGGCCACAAGGTCGTCATGCAGAATTTCATCAAGTCGATCCAAAACGACGAGCCGCTCATCGCACCCGGCTCAGATGGCGACAAGGGATTGGAAATCGGCAACGCGATGCTGATGGCCGGCGTAACGCGCAAACCCGTCGATCTGCCGCTCGACGGCGACGCGTACGAACAACTTCTCAAGGACCTCCACCAGCAGTACGGCGGAAAAAAGACGCTCCAGACCCGTGCCGTTCAATCGGACATGGCGTCGTCATTTGCCAAGTCGTAGCGCGGGGGGACGTTGTCTGAGTAGCCTTTTCATCGGTACGCTTTAAAAGAAAAGGCGGCGACAAGCATATGGCGGACGACGAAAACGAGCAGCCGATTCCGTTCATCGACGTGAGCACGCTGGCGGGCCACGCGGTCATCGCCGGGTTTGGCGTGCCGGGTCGGGCGGTGGTCGATCTCCTCCATGCGCAGGGGATGAATCTCTGCATAGTCGAGCTTAATGATCACACCGTCCAGCGCTGCCGCAAGTTCGGATTGTGCATCGTCGAGGGCGACGCCGCCGACGTGGAGGTGCTTCGGCGTGCCGGGCTCGACCGCGCCAAACTCTTCATCTGCGCAATCCCCAACGACGCCGCCATGTACGCCGCCGTAGAAGCGGCGCGTGGCCTTAGTCGCGCGGTCCGCATCATTGCGCGATGCCGCTACGTTTCGAGCGGGATCGAGGCAACGCGTCGCGGGGCGGACGACGTAATCGTCGAAGAGCAAGCCGTGGCTCATGCGTTCGAGATCTTGCTCGCCCCGGCGATTGGAAAGAATGTTTGAGAAGCCAGTAGCCTAAATAGGAGCGCGAGATTGTGAACTGATCAAGGAGCCGCGACCGTAAGGGAGCGGTTGTGTTCCTCTTAGGAAACCGCTCCCTTACGGTCGCGG
>JBKJRK010000370.1:0-2677 GCA_046593135.1 Tepidisphaeraceae bacterium
GATGCTGGTGACGTCGAGCACTTACCGCCAGTCGTCCAACATCGCCCCCGGCGCGGCCGAGCGCGATCCCGAAAACCGCCTTCTCGCGCGCGGCCCGCGTTTCCGGCTCCAGGCCGAGTTCATCCGCGACCAGGCGCTGGCCGTCAGCGGCTTGCTCGACGGCCGGGTCGGCGGCGCGAGTGTTTCTCCGTACCAGCCGGCCGGCTTGTGGGAAGAACTCATGAGCCGGGCCGACGGCGCAAATTTCTCCGCCCAGGTCTACGTCCAGAGCCACGGCCCGGACCTGTACCGCCGGAGCATGTACACGTTCTGGAAGCGGACCGTCCCGCCGCCGCAACTGGCGACGTTCGACGCGCCGGATCGCGAGACTTGCACCGTAAAGCGGTCGCGCACCAACACGCCGTTGCAGGCGCTGGTGCTAATGAACGACCCGACCTACGTCGAAGCCTCGCGCAAGCTCGCCGAGCGCGTGATGAAAGAAGGCGGCTCCACGTTTGAAGACCAAATCGCATTCGCGTTCCGCCTGCCCGTCGCCCGGCAACCCCGCCCCGAAGAAGTCGCCGTCCTGAAGAGGATCTACGACGAACAACTCGCCCACTTCCGCACGGATCCCGACGCCGTGACAAAGCTTCTCGCCGTCGGCGAAAGCCCGCGGGACGACAAGCTCGACGCCGCAGAGCTGGCGGCGTGGACGACGGTGGCAAGCGTGATTTTAAATTTGGATGAGACGGTGACGAAAGGGTAGGGAGTAACGACGTGACGCGCGCGGCTGAGTACATACTTCTCGCCCGCACTGCCAGACGAGACAGCGGTGAAGCTCGGCCATGAAGTATCATGTCGCCATCCTTCTTCTGGCCGTCGGTTTCAGCATGGTTGGAGCGGTTGGCGCCACCGACGATTCCGACGGAAATTTCGACCTAAAACGTACCGACGTCGTCGCCTTCATCGGCGGAGAATCGGTCGTCCAGCAGGGCGAAACCGGCCACCTCGAATCCATCCTGGCCACGGCGTTCCCGGGACGGGGGATTCGGCTTCGCAATCTGGGTTGGGAGGGCGACACTGTTTTTGAGCAGCCGCGGGACCTCAACTTTCCCGGGATACGGGCGCAGCTTGAGCGGGTGAAGGCGACCGTCGTCTTTGCACAGCTCGGCCGGGCCGAATCGCTCGCGGGGCGGGCGGGGCTTGAGGCGTTCGCGGCGGCGTACGGGCGGTTGTGCGACGAATTGGCGAAACAGACGCCGCGGATCGTGCTGCTGACGCCGGCCCCGTTTGAAAAGCCGGCGGACCCGCGGCTGCCGGACCTGTCGGCGCGGAACGCCGACCTGGCGGCGTACGCCGCCGCGACGGTCGAGCTGGCGAAACGCCGCGGGTACGCGTGCGCGGACGTGTTCACCCGCATGGCTGCCCCACGGAACAGTGGCGGTGCGTTAACGGAAGACGGTCGGCGCGCCGCCTCTCGCGGTCTCGCCGCCGAGGCGCTCGCCGTTGCCGCCGAACTGAAGCTCAAAACATCGACTGGCGTAACTGACGCCGGCGCCTGGGACACGCCGGCGTTGGAAGCCGTTCGGCAAGCGGTCGTCGCCAGGAACAAGCTGTGGTTCGACTATTCCCGCCCGATGAACTGGGCATTCCTCGGCGGCGACCGCATGTCCACGGCGAGCAGCCGGGACCCCAAGGACCTCAACGTGCGCATCTTCCCGCAGGAACTCGAAAAGTTCGTGCCACTGATCGAGCAGGCGGACGCGAAAATCGAGGAACTCGCCAACGCCGTGAAGACGGACCCATCGAAATGAATGTTCGCGCCCTGCTTGTCCTCGCATCGGTCGTTCTGTTTGCCGCACCGCCGGCGCCCGCCCAAAGTCCGGACACGCCCGAAGCCGAGCGCGCCACGTTCAAAATCGCCGACGGATTCGACGTCAGCCTCTTTGCGTCCGAAGCCGACCGCGTCGTCAAACCCATCCAGATTCGCTTTGACGCGCGCGGAAGGCTCTGGGTCGTCGGCAGCAGCGTGTACCCGCAGATCGAAGCGGGGCAGCAGCCCAACGACAAAGTGTTGATTCTCGAAGACACCGACCACGACGGCCGGTGCGACAAGACCACCGTGTTTGCCGACGGGTTGACCATTCCCACCGGCCTCGAACTCGGCGACGGCGGCGCGTACGTCGGCCACGGGACGCAACTGCTGTTTCTCAAGGACACGGACGGCGACGACAAGGCCGACGAGCGCCGGGTCGTGCTCCGCGGGTTCGGCACCGGCGACAGCCATCAGAACATCAACTCGTTCGCGTGGGGGCCGGGCGGCGAGTTGTGGATGTGCCAGGGGCTTAGCATCCGCTCGCGCGTGGAGACGCCGTGGGGGATCGTAAGTTTGGACAAGGCCGGCCTGTGGCGCTTCAACCCGCGCCGGATGACGCTCGAAGGGTTTTACGGCAGTGTGCAGGAGCCGCAGAATCCGTGGGGATACGCCTTCACCGAATGGGGCGAGCCGATCACGATCGCGGGCAATAACAGCTCGATCATCTATCCCGTGCCGGGCCTCGTGCCGAATCGCAAGGACGTTGTCCCGCCGTTGATTTGGCGCAACGGCAACGGTCGCAAGTGTAGCGGCGGCGCGTTCGTGGGCACGGCGCACTGGCCGCGCTCGTGGCAGGGGATGCTCATCCTGGGCGGATACCTC
>JBKJRK010000272.1:0-5253 GCA_046593135.1 Tepidisphaeraceae bacterium
GTTCGCTTGGAACACCCAGCCACAATTGACGGCTTGGCCCGAAACGTAGCCGAAGTAGCTGTCGGCGACGACCCTACTGTCCCTCCTGCGGAACTCGCCTCTTACTTGCGATTTCCCATTAGAAGAGTCGGTCACTCTAAAAATAGTAGCAAGGACAAACCCCGAAGGGTCCATCCGAACCGTGGCACTATTGTAATTGTCTCTCACCACATAACTCGGATATTGTGCCAAGGCCTCCGGTACGAACATAAAGCTCAGGACAAGTGAGAATCCGGCAACAGGCCAAAATAACTTTTGCATCGATCCAACTCCTCGGGCGAAACGCCCTGGAATGAGAAATGGAAAAACTGAACGAGATCAAGAAATGAGAGCTTACTGGGGCAATCGACCCCAGAAATGGAGATTACGACCTTAAAAAAGAGCTAGCCATCTATCAAATTTTGTACTCCTCCTTTCGCTCTGATCTGCCGTTTAAGAATCGTGCCGACCTGGTGTCCGAAGGCGCTAGTCTTAACGTGAATTGCCGTCGCTTCCGCTCTTACCGCTCGAAACGATAAAAAGGGTCGATACTTCGTGTGGATCCAACGCCCGGCGGTAGAGGCGAATGTCGGCGACCGAGCCGGCAAATGCGTCTACGACCACCATGCCCGGCGTACCTCCGTCGCTCTTAGCGCCGACGAGGTAGCGGTCGCCTTCTTGCAGGCGGCCGGCGATATCGACCGCATCACCCTCGGCTGCATCGTTGACATACAGACGGAGTTTGCCGCCGCTGACGGCGGTACCAGTGATCAGATACCAATTGCCAGGTACGACCCTTGTCGTGCCTGTCACCAAGTGCGCCTGACCGTCCCATGCGTAGAACGCGAAGCGACCATCTTCCATGCGTATTTGGTTGGAGTAACTTTTCCGGGGACCGCTCTGGTCGCTCATCACGATGATGTTCTGATTTGCCGCCGACGTCGGTCGGACCCAGATGCTTACGGTGATAGCGTCGTCGCGTGAGTCGTAAGGCAAAACAACATGTTGCTGTTCGTTCCCTATGAGGCGCAACGCCTGGGTATTCTTGCGTCCGGGAACGTATTCGGGCGGTCCGCCGACGAACTGACCGGGACTGGCGCCGATGGCATCGGCCAAGGTGCCGTCGCAGGTCAAGCGTTTGCCCAGGCCCGTCAATACATCTTGCGCCATCGCATTCGGCGATGCGGCCGAGGCCGTCGTGGTTTGAATGAATTCCGTGGGCGCCGCAGCCATGCGTTGTGGCGTCCCGCCGGCGGGGGGGCAGAGGATCGCTTCATCCTGCACCAGCCGCACGGTCTGCCGCGCCGCGCCCGCGGGCGTTTCCGGCGGCGGGGCGAGCGCGACATCAACCTGCCCCGTGAAGACATGCACCTCCGTCGTTCCCGCCGTTCCGACCGACATCCCGAACTCGGTGCCCAAGTCCGTGACCGCCGGTCCCGGTGATTCCACGGTGAAGCCCTTGGCCCGTTTCGGCACATGCGCTACGAGACGGCCGGAGGAGAGCGACCCGCGGTTGCGGTCCAATGTGACAAACTCGGCCGGCCCTTCGATCACGACTCGAGCGCCGCTGTCGAAGGTGAGTTCCGCCACGCCCGACTGGAGTCGGAGAATACGCTGAGGCTCAACCTGCTCGCCGGTGTTCAGCACCGATGATGGTGCCCACTGTGCGTCGTGGGTGGAGGTCAGCCGTGCAACCGGGCCGGGACGATCGGGAGACAGAAACTTGAATGCCAACCCCAGCCCCAAGAGCAGGACTGCTGCGATACCGACATACAGGCGTTGGCGGAACCATGCCGCTCGGGCGTGAGCCACCCGCCAGTCCGGCGGCAGCGGCGGCGCATCGAGCGGCTCGGGTTCGTCGGGCCCGTCGCCGGGGCGAAGGGCAGGGAGGATCATCGTGTCGCTGTCGTGCAAAGTCCCGCCGGTGCCGTCCCGAACGGATCCGGCGGCGAAGTCGCGCCCGGCGGGGGCAAATTTTTCTACCAGATGTGATTCCAGCAGACACATTTCCACGAACAGGTCACGTGCCGCAGGCGATGCGCCCAAGGCATCGTTCAGTTGTCGAACCTCCTCGGCCGACAGCTCGTCGGCTAAAAATCGAACGATCTGTTCCGCCAGGAGATCCCCGGCCGGCGATGAAGAATTGTGCAAGGTGCTGGGGGGGCGGTCAGCCATAATCCACCCCGCGATCGCCCAGGCGCCGGCGGACGCAGTCGGCCAGCAGGCGGTGAATCCGGCTGATGGCCACGTACAAGCTGTTCACCCGGCGCCCCAGCACCGCCGCAACTTCGCCCACGCTCCGCCCCGAACCGTAGCGCTCGCGGATAATTCGCAACTTGTCCGGCGACAGCCGTTTGAGGCATTCCTCCAACGCGCCGGCGGTTTCCGAATCCGCCAAGGTGTCGCGCCGGGCCCAATGATCCTCCAGCGACTCCAAAACGGCTTGGTCGAGCATTCGTTCGTGCGTGCCCGTCTTCCGGACGAGGTTCATGGCCTCGAACCGGGCGGTCCGCCGGAGCCATTTCAGGAAATGTTCTTCGTCGACGATCTCCGCCTGCCTGCGCACCGCCAGAATCGAAACGTTCTGGAAGACGTCTTCGGCCAAGTCTTCGCGGCGAACGATGGCGCGGATGTAGGCCAATATCTTGACGCGTTCGGCGATGAGGGTGCGGACGAGTTGGTCCTGTTCGATCGGCATGTGCGCACCAGCGGTCACGTAGGCTTACGTCCCGGGGTACGCTTTTCTTAACAGGAATATTTTCGGGCGTGGAGGTCCCGCTTTTTTTGGCAATCTGGGTAGTTGAACCCCCCGGGGAAGAAGGCAGGAATGAGGGCTGGATTGCAGCACCCACAAGAGAACACGCACAAAAGCATAAAGAAACAACGGCCGCAGCCCGGCTAAAATCGGGCTGCGACCGATAGAGGTCCAGAACGACAGGGTCTACGCCGCTCTTATTGGGAGTTTCAATTAAGCCACCAGTCGAACCAGTTTCTTCCGTCGCCGTCTGAGCGGTTAACACCATCGGAATATTGCAGGTCAGGCCTTAAGAGGGCCCGATCTACAAAACCCCACGCCGGATGAGCGTTTGTTTTAACGACGATCGCTCTTTGATCCAATGTCACGTAGCGCCAAGTGACTGTGGTTGCGTTTGCGGCCCAATATGGGGCCAATGCTATAGGAGTGCCGGATGCGTCAAGGTATTCCTGATGTAAATAGGATCCATCATAATAATTTCTGTACAGGCGGCTCCAATTCCATAATCCCCCGGCGTAAGTTCCGTAGGTAAGTAGCGGAAGATTTTTATTAAATACATAGTCATTGACACAGTATCCGCGCTGGGTCAAAAGATAACGGCGGTTGTCTATCCCGGTATATGTTCTCCCGGATCCACAAGATCCCGTTGTGCTCGAATAGGGAGAGAGTTTGGAACCCTCCACCCATCCGCAGAGCTGTGTTTGGCCGAGTGCATTACCATGCCACCACGTTGCACCCGTAAATGACCGTCGGAAGTGCTCGCCGTTAACGAGAGTGCCCAAGTAAAATCCACTCGGCGTGTGTGCGACTTGCACGTCTCCATTCGCCGTATAGGTCTGCCCGTAAGCCGTCTTTGTCGAAAAGCAAAATGCCGCAGCAAGCATTGCACATGCGATGATCGTGCGAAACGGGACCGATATATTCTTGATCATTGAGAAGCCGACCTTTCTTAAAAGAAGTGAGAAACTGACGTGAATTCAAAAATACGAGCACGGAATCTCCGTTGGATTAACTTTCAGGTAAGCATTTTCTCCTTTCGATGAATGAATGGTGCGGCGAACTTAAAGCGAGTCGCCGCCATTGCTGTCTCCGCCCGCGGCCGCAAAAAGGGTCGACACCTCCGCCGGATCGAGCGCCCGCCGGTACACGCGGGCGTCGGCGGCGAGCCCGGCGAACGAATCGACGACAACGAACGTTGTCTCCGGAGTCCATCCGATGCTCTTGCCCCCGATCAGGTAGCGGTCACCTTTGTGCAAGGGTCTGCTGATGTTCACGATTTCGCCTTCCGGCGCGCCGTTCACGTAGAGGCGAAGTTGACCGCCGCTGACGGCGGTACCGGTGACGAGGTACCAAGTGCCCGGAACGATCCTTGTCGTTCCCGTTATCAAGTGCTGCTGGCCGTCAAACGCATAAAACGAGAATCGCCCGTTCTCTATGCGCAATTGGTTGGTGTACTGGTGCTGCGGGCCTTCCGGGTCGCTCAGGACCATGATGTTCTGGTTGGCGGTGGACGTTGGCCGGACCCAGATGCTGACGGTGACGGCGTCGTCGCGAGAGTCGTACGGAATGAAAATATGTTGATCGTTACCGAAAAGCTGGAGCGCGAGGGCGCCATTCCGTCCGGGAACGTATTCCGGCGTGCCCCCGACAAGCTTGCCGGGCGGGCCGTCCGCGGCGTTGTCCAGAATGCCGTCGAGGGTCCAGTGCCCGCTCAGGTCGGATAGCACATCGGGCGGGCGCGGCACTGGCTGGGGCTCGGCGACAGCCAATGCCAAGGTCGTCGTGGTTTGCACGAATTCCGCCGCCGCCGCGGCCATGCGTTGCGGCGTCCCGCCGCCGGGGGCGCAGAGGAGCGCTTCGTCCTGCACCAGCCGCACGGTCTGCCGCGCCGTTCCCACGGGCGCCTCCGGCGGCGGAGCGAGTGCCACGTCGACTGACCCGGTGAAGACATGCACCTCCGCCGTCCCGGTTTTCCCGACGTACATTCCGAACTCGGTGCCGAGATCTGTCACGGCACCGGTTCGGGCTGATTGGGGGAGAGGAATTTGAAGGACAATCCCAGTCCGAGCAGCAGGACCGCCGCGACGCCGACGTACAGGCGTCGGCGGAACCGCGCCGCCTTTGCTCGCGCCGCCCGCCGGTCCGGGGGCGTCGTCGGGGCCGCAAGCGGCTCAGGCTCGTCGGGCTCGTCGCCCGTATGCAACGCCGCCAGAACCATCGACTCTTCCATCCCCGCGACGATCGGCTCCTCGTCGATTTCCACCGGCTGCGGGTTGAGGAGCGACGCGTGCTGGTAAAGGCTTGCGCCGAGTTGCATCATTTCCACGTACAATTGGCAGACTTCGTCGCTCTGACATACCAGCGCTTCCAACTCTGCCTCGGCCTCGGGCGCTAGCCGACCTACGCACAGTTCGGTAATCAGTGTGTGGGCCCTGTCGAGCTCAGTGGGATGGTCGGGACTGTTGTTCATCGATTGTCCG
>JBKJRK010000404.1:0-2808 GCA_046593135.1 Tepidisphaeraceae bacterium
GTCCTCCGCCGTCAGGGGCTACTGGAAGGCACCTGGCTACTCGACGAAAGCGAATCGCTCAGTCCCGGCCAATCGGCCGAGATCGACCGCGTCTATCGGGCTTACCCCCATCTCCACGACGACAGATTTGTCGCCCAGCACCGCGATGAATGGTTGAAGTAAAGTCAATGCCGGCGTGCGCCAGGGCGATCTCGAACTATACGGATTCCAACTGATTCCGGCGCCCGGAATATGTCGCGGTTCGCGGCCGCCCGCAGGGCGGCAGGTCGTCCTTCACGCGCGAGAATCAACTGAAATCCACATGAACACGAATCAACACGAATTCACGCGAATCGCCACGAAGTTCATTCGTGCAAATTCGTGTGACATTCGTGCCCATTCGTGTTCCGCATTTTTTTAGACCGGCAGATCGCGCCCCGTGCCCCGGCTGTTCACTTCGCCCCTCTGGGCGGATTTGCATTGCGCGGGCCAACTCGTACATTGCCGGGGATTTTGCCCCGACAAGGACCTCCCGCTAAGGACTCGCCGCACGATGCCCCGACGCACCGACATCCATTCCATCCTCATCATCGGCTCCGGCCCAATCGTTATCGGGCAGGGGTGTGAGTTCGATTACTCCGGCGTCCAGGCCTGCCGGGCGCTGCGCGAGGAGGGGTACCGGATCGTCCTGATCAACAGCAACCCCGCCACGATCATGACCGACCCGGAGTTCGCCGACGCGACCTACGTCGAACCGATCACGCCCGAAGCCGTGGAGAAAATTCTTGCCCGCGAAAAGGCCAACGGCACCCCCGTCGACGCGCTGCTCCCCACCCTCGGCGGGCAGACGGGCCTGAACACCGGCATGGCCTGCTGGGACAAAGGCATCCTCCAGAAATACGGCGTGCAGATGATCGGCGCCAACCGCGACGCCATCCACCGCGGCGAAGACCGGCAGGTCTTCAAAGACCTGATGATCTCCATCGGACTGAAAGTCCCCCGCAGCGGCGTCGTTCACAACATGAAAGACGCCGAGCAGGTGCTCGCCGACATCGGCCTGCCGCTCATCATCCGCCCCGCGTTCACCCTCGGCGGCACGGGCGGCGGCATCGCCTACAACGTCGAAGAATTCGAAGAAATCGTCCAGCGCGGTCTCGACGCCTCCCCCGTGACCGAAGTGCTCATCGAGCAGTCGGTCATCGGGTACAAGGAGTACGAGATGGAGGTGATGCGCGACAAAAACGACAACGTCGTCATCATCTGCTCCATCGAAAACATCGACGCGATGGGCGTCCACACCGGTGACTCCATCACCGTCGCGCCGATCCAGACCCTCACGGACAAAGAATACCAGCGGATGCGCGACGCTTCGATCGCGGTGATCCGTGCCGTCGGCGTCGAGACCGGCGGGAGCAACATCCAGTTCGGCATCAACCCCGACACCGGCGAAATGGTCGTCATCGAGATGAACCCGCGCGTCTCGCGGTCGTCAGCGCTCGCCTCGAAGGCAACGGGCTATCCCATCGCCAAGCTTGCCGCCAAATTGGCAGTCGGCTACACACTGGACGAACTGCCGAACTACATCACGTCCCGTAAACGCGTGATGCCGGCGACTGATATGCCGAATCCGAACCTTTCGGCGCCGACGCCAAACTCTTCAGCACCGCCTCAGAGTTCGGGTTCGAGAGTCCGAGAAGACTACGAGTTGTACACCAGCGCCTGCTTCGAGCCCACGATCGACTACTGCGTGATCAAGATCCCACGCTGGACGTTCGAGAAATTCCCGGACGCTGACGAAACCCTCACGACGCAGATGAAAAGCGTCGGCGAAGCGATGGCGATCGGCCGCACGTTCAAGGAGGCCCTGCAAAAAGGCATCCGCAGCATGGAAGTCAAGCGGTTCGGCTTCGGGCTGGATAAGTACGACAAGTGGCTGAATGCCCAACAGGGCAAAAGTGGCACGGGCTACCAGCCCGTGTCTTCGGAAGGACAGAAACATGGGCTGGTAGCCCATGCCACGGATAAGACGACGCAAGGCGAGAGCGAGGCCCACGAATGGCCCATCCCCGAAGACAAGCTCCGTCGGAAGCTGGCCGTCCCCAGCCAGGGCCGGCTGTACTACATCCGCTACGCCCTGAAGATGGGCTGGACCATCGAGCAGGTGCATGAGCTGACGTATTACGATCCTTGGTTTCTGGGGCAGATGAAGGAGCTGGTGGAGTTTGAAGATCGACTCTCCGGGCTCGGCCAGATTGACGAAAACGCGATTGAATATGACGACGCGAAGCAAGTGATTCGCGAGGCCAAAGCGCTTGGTTATAGCGACGTTCAACTTGCCCATATCACAGGATCAGGCGATCCCAAGGTCGCTAATGCGATGCGTGCGGTTCGAACGATGAATGGCATAACGCCCGTCTACAAACTCGTCGATACCTGCGCCGCCGAGTTCGAGGCGTCGACGCCGTACTACTACTCGACGTACGAAACGCCGTTCATCGTCAACGGCAAGACGGTTCACGAGGACGAAATCCGCCTCACCGACCGCCCGAAGATCATCATCATCGGCGGCGGGCCCAACCGCATCGGCCAAGGCATCGAGTTCGACTACTGCTGCGTTCAGGCGGCGTTTGCGATGCGCGAGCTGAACATCGAATCGGTCATGATCAACTCGAACCCCGAGACGGTCAGCACGGACTACGACACGAGCGACCTGCTGTTCTTCGAGCCCCTCACGCACGAGGACATCCTCAACATCTGTGAACGCCTCAACGGCAAGCCCTTCGGCGAAAAGGGCGGGTTCGTGATGGGCGTCATCGTCCAGTTCGGCGG
>JBKJRK010000583.1:0-2707 GCA_046593135.1 Tepidisphaeraceae bacterium
CCGATCGATTTCACGGAAGACTTCCTCAAAACAACCGAAGTCGATCGTCTCCGGCACATCTTCGTCGCGCTCTGCCTTCAGAGCCAGCAGATGCCTGAGGTGGAAGCCGCTGAAGCAGCTTAGAGACGGGATTTACCACGCAGTCAAGTAGATCGCGATTTCCTGAGCGACCCTCTGCGTCGAGTTGCTCTTTGTGCCTTCGTGACTTCGCGACTTCGCGACTTCGTGGTGAAAACTCTCACGCCCGCGGGTGAAACTTCTTGTGGATTGCAAGCAGCCGGTCCTGGTCGACGTGGGTGTAGACCTGGGTGGTGGCGATGTCGCTGTGACCGAGCAGTTCCTGGACCACGCGGAGGTCGGCGCCGCCGCCGATGAGGTGGGTGGCGAAGCAGTGGCGGAGGGTGTGGGGAGAAATTTTTTTCAGCAGGCCGCTGGACCTTCCGTATTTTTCGACGAGCATCCAGAGCCCGATCCGCTCCATCGGCTTGCCCGTGCGTGACAGGAACAGCCGTTCGGAAACGCCGGACTTGTCGAGCCTCAGGCGGCATTCGCCCAAGTACCGCTGAACCGCCTCGGCCGCCGCTCGGCCGAGGGGGACGATCCGCTCTTTCATCCCTTTGCCGAGCACGCGGACGCAGCCGACCTGGAAGTTCACGTCGCGGACCTTCAGGTCGCACAGTTCGGTGGCGCGTAGGCCGCTCGCATAGAGCAGTTCAAGGATCGCGACGTCGCGCGTGAACAGGAGCGATTTTGGATTGGGCGCGCCGATGAGTTGGTTTACCTGCGCCCGGCTGAGCACCTTTGGGAGCGACTGTTCAAGCTTCGGGCGTTCGAGCTGCTGAAGGATCGGGCCGCTGTCGCGGTCTTTCGTGGTAAGGAATTTCAAAAAGATGCGAATGGCCGCGAGGCGGCGCGAGACGGTTTTGGTCGCCTTACCGGCGCGAGATTGGGCCTGGAGGTAACCGCGGTAGTCGTCCGCGCCGGCGGTCAGCAGCGTTTTGCCGATCCGGCGGAAGTGGTCGTCCATGTCCTCCAGGTCGCGGCGGTAGGCGTGCAGCGAGTTGTCGGCGAGGCCACGCTCGGAGGCCAGGTACAGCAAAAACGCGCGAAGCTCAGGCAGCGGGCTTCGCGTATCGGTCGGCCCCGGCGCCGGCGGCCGCCCGGACCGCGGGCGTGGAGGCGAGGGTCGGGAGCCGAACTTGGACGAATCGCGTTTTGACATCGCTCTCCGCCGGCTTGCAAGCGCTGGCCCAAACGAACGGCCCCGCCGGGGCCTCGCTCCCCTCGCCCGCAGCCGCCTGCCCCCTGCGGGTCATGCGCTCGGCCAGAAGCTCGTGATAAACCTCGCAGGATTTGTACGCGTGAAAGCAGTGCTCGA
The DNA here is from genome assembly GCA_046593135.1 of Tepidisphaeraceae bacterium. Lineage (GTDB taxonomy): Bacteria > Planctomycetota > Phycisphaerae > Tepidisphaerales > Tepidisphaeraceae > JBKJRK01. The sequence goes on from JBKJRK010000583.1 coordinate 1,379, forward strand.
ACGCGTGCTGCAGCCCTTCAATGCTGAAGTAAGCGGCGCAGCGATGATCCGTGCGGTTCAGAAACGGACAGTGGAATTCACGGTCTGACATGATTGCCCATCCGTGTATGAATGACCATACCGTTTATCGGATTGAACCGGCGATCGACGTGAAACGTCGCACCTGTGAGCCGGCGGGCGGCTATTGATGTCGGATATGCCCCGGAATTCCTGCAGCGCAACATCAGTTATACGGATTCCGTCTGTTTCCCGCGTCCAGAGTCTCCCCGCTTCGCGGCCGCCTACAGGGCGGCAGGTCACGCTCGCCGCGAGAAACACCGGAAACCCGTACCAGTCTAAATCAAGGTTATCGGGCGATCAGCCGAGCGACTGAAGTTCCTTCAGAACGCCTTCGCCCTCAACAGCTTCCGGCTCCGGCTGTTTCCGCAAATCTCGATGGGCTTTGGCAACGGCTTTTTCGTCGATCGTTTCGAGCCGAAGAAATACGCCGCCGCCTTTGCAGGAAAACAGGTGGTGGGTCACGATGCCGATCCGCTCGGCGCATGCTGCGTCGGGCAGCGTTGGCGGCCGTTCAGCCGCCCGCTCTAACGCAACACGCAGGACCTGGCCCGCGTTGATCGATTCGCCGATGAGGCAAAGAATTTCCTCAATCACCCCCGCGGTGACGAGAAACACTTTTGACGTACCCGCACGCGGTCCGCGCTGGAGCGACACGAACGCGAAAGATTCCATCGGCCGGACGTGGCGGAGCGGCCCTTTGCCGATCTGCTGAAGCTGTGTAACGAACTGCTTGATCTTCGCCGCCGTCTCAAACCGCAGTTCCGTCGCCGCCTCCTGCATGCGCTTTTCCTGGTCCCGCACGAACTCCGCAGGTTCCGCGAGCGCCGATGCGCTATACCGCACAAGCTGGCTGTACTGGCTCATCGAGATCGACCCGTCGCAAGGAGCCGGGCACTTGCCCATTTCCTTGTACGCACACGCCTTCGCCGCCGGAGATACGACGAGAATGTTGTGGTAGCGGCACAGGTCGAACGCGTCTTCGACGAGTTGCACGAGCTTCCCGGCGGCGTGCTTGTCTTCGACCGGGCCGAATAATTGGCCCGCACGTCGCCCCAGATCGATCGTCTTCACGTACCGCGGAAAATCGGCGTCCGGGTCCACATGCACAAACCACGCCGGCCTGAAACCGACCATTCCCTGGTACGACTCGGGGAACAGCACGCGGGCGGCTTCGTAGTAATGCCAATCGGCTTCAAACGCGCTGTCGACGCGGCGCCAGTAGACCCGGCGGACCAGTTCCCGGTAGTTGACGCGCCGCGACGGCCCGAC
>JBKJRK010000057.1:0-5350 GCA_046593135.1 Tepidisphaeraceae bacterium
TCCCGCTGCCGACGCTTCGCACCTGGCTGAAAACACCCAAGAGTGAAATCCGCGGCGGCAACCTCGAAAAACTTTCGCAGGGGCTCGGCAAACCACAGGAAGAGCTGCGCAGCAAGCTCCGCCAGGCGTACTACGCGCGCGGCGACTCGAGCATGAGCGTGCCCATCATGAACCGCCCGGGCGAGCGCCTGACGATCCGGCCGGTGCCGATCATCAACAAGATCAGCGCCGCCCGCCTCGTCGAGAAAACCAACCTGGACTATCCGCCCGGCTTCGCCGACCGTCTCGTCCCGGCGCCCACCGACGACCCCGACGCCTTCGCGATGATCGTCGACGGCGACTGCATGGCCCCGGACTATCTGCCCGGCGAGATCGTCACGTTCTCGCCGCTGGAAGTGCAGCGGTACGGCATCGTCCCCGGCAAGGACTACGCCGTTCAGCTCGACGGGGCCGGCAACAACGAAAACACGTTCAAGCGCGTGTTCCTCGACGCGAAGGACGATTCTGTTTTCGTGCTCAAGTGCGTCAACCCCAAGTCCAAGAGCCCCGGCAAGATCAAGCGCGAACGGGTGCTGCGCCTCGCCCGCGCCATCTGGGTTTCTCGGCCCCCGGCAAAAGGGATGCTTTAAGACAAGGTTGTGCAGAATTAGCACATAACACTCTCCGGAGCTTTGTCGGCCTGCCCACTTCAGTGGGCGGGCAGGGGTGGCAGCGTGCTAAACGGGCCAAATTCGTTTACCAGGGGTTCTGGTCCCTCCCCGCCCAGTGAACTGGGCAGGCCTGTATTGGTAGCGCGGGCGGTTTATTTGCTCGCACTGCAGAGATTGAGATGAGTTTGTCCCGCTCCCGCTGAACCGATTGCAGTTTCATCCGTAGGAGAACTTGGCTAAGATGGAAGTGAGTTTGAGCAGCGCCTGCTAGGGCCCAGCGGTGTTATCAGCCTAAAAGCTGAAGATTCGGTGGCCTGATAACAGATAAAGTAGGAGAACGGAATCTCCTGATGTTCCCGCCGGCTCGGCGCGTCCCTCGCGGACGGCGGTGAGATCGGCGGGCGGAAGCAAAGGACGCGGAATGAGCCTATCCACCGAATCGCACAGCGCCACGGAGTCCTTTTCCGAGCCCGAGGCGCGCGCCTACCCCGGCCGCGTGCGGGGGCAGCGGTTGGAGATCACGTCAGCCGACCTCACGATGTATTCCGCGATCACCGGCCGGGCCCCCAGCACGGAAGAACGCGACCGCGCCCTGACGTGGTCCGACGCCGACCCGGTCCACGACCAGCTGATGGGCACAATGGCGCGTTCCGCCGCCTCGGCGATTCTCCCCGCGCACATCCTGCGTCCCTGGCACCCCGCGGCGTTGTCGCTGCGCCTCCGCGACATTTGGCTTAACGGCCTCACGCTCCGCGTGGGTCGCCCGCAAGTCAGCCATTGGCTCCGCAGGGTCTCTCTTGCTCTCCAGCAAGGCCGCCGGCGCGTGAAACAGCCCGTCCGCTGATTTACACACGACTTGCCGAAACTACTGGCGTGGCACAAGCTTCATCCCACGCTGTGGAAATGCGACAACGCCTGATCAATTCCCCGGCCCCGACGCCACGGGACCGGCGTGCAGGGCGATGATCTTGAGGCGCACGCAATCAATGGGGCGGTATTCTTCGATCTTGCCGATTTCCAGGTTCGTGTCCTTGTCCTTCAGTGTCAGGATCGTTCGCTCGCCGATCTTGCCGGGGCCTTCGACGACGGCGACCACGTCCCAGCGGATGCGGTCGTTGACGTCAAGTTTCAATTCGTACCACGCGTGCTCTAACGCCTTCATGATGTAAGGTTCGTAGTTGCCGGCGATGGGGATGCCGTTCAGGCGCATGGAAAAGTCGTAGTCGCGGCCGGAGAAATCCCAGGCGGCGCGGTTGTAGACGCCCGTGAGGACAACCGTCTTTCCAACCGCGGAGGTGTCGGCGGGGTCGAAGCCTTCCTTCGCGCCGAGCGCCGCCACGATTCCGGGCCACTTGATGGCGGCCTCGCCGCTGAGTTTGTCGTAGAGCGCTTGGCGGGCCTTCATGATGGCGGCGACCTCCGCCTTCCATTTTTCGTCGAGCTTGCGGGCTCGGGCCGTGACCGGCTCCTGGAACTTCGTGTTGGCTAGCGCGTACTCGGCTCGAAACGCCAGCATGCCGGGCCCGTCGAGTTCGAGTCGCCGCAACGGCGCGGGCATCTTTTCCGCTTCTTCCAGCACCTTGTTAAACGCCACGTTGAGTTTTTCGGCGGCGGCGTCGAAGACTTTCTCGGCCTCCGCATAGGTCGCTTCGAGCGTCGGGTCGCCCTTGTTTTCGGCGCGGGTCTTCTTCGTCTCGTCGCTGTTGAGCCAGTAGTGAATACAACTGACGGCGACGCGACAATTCCGCATGTCCGGTGCTTCCAGCGGCTGGGCCTTGGGGTCGGGGCCTTCCTGCTCCCAGCCGGCGACGTCTTTCTTGATGAGTTCCCAACTGCCGCCGACCTCCGCGTCGAGCACCGCCTTGCCCCAGGCGGCCGACGCCTTATCGATCTTCTGGTCGGTGACGAGGAGACGGGCGTTGATCTTTTTCACGTCGGCATCGTCTTCCGGAAGGCGATAGACCGCGCCGAGCACGCGGTTTTTGAGCGTCTGAAGGTCGCTCGTCGCAACGTATGCTTCGCGTTGGTCGAGCCCCTTGAACGGGTCGGTCGCCAGGCGCTGTTCCAACTCTTCGAGGAGTGGCATCGCGCGGCCCAATGCGTCGGTCTTGTTGCTCGAATCGAGCTTCGAGCGGACGTCGACGATGCGGGCCTTGAACGCCGCGATCGCCTCGGGAGCTAGCGCCTTCGTCACGTCGTCGTCGGCGAGCCGGCCGGTGACGCGCTTCAGCACTTCGGCGCTGTCCTGGGGGTGGGCCTCGATGTCCGCTTCGGCGGAGTAAATGTGGCGATTGAGTTCCTCTTCGACCCGCCGGACGTCTTCTCCGGCAACGGCGCCACTCGTGTTGGCGCGGATATCTTTGATCTCGGCGAGGATCGGCGCCTTGTATGCTTCCGGCAGGCTCTTGAGCAGGTCCTCGGTCTCTTCCAGGATGGCCTCGATGTTCTCCGTCCGTCCCGTTTCCAGCAGGGTTTTCGTCCGCCTGACGTTACCCTTTACCTTGGAGAGCGTGGCTGCGTCCTCTTCGGAAAGTTCAGCGGCGGGCTTGGCGTCGGGCGCCGGCTTTGCGGTGTCGGGCTTGGCATCCGCCGCGGGTTTGGCGGCATCAGGTTTCGCATCCGCCGCCGGCTTGCTGCCGTCGGCCTTTGCCGGCGTCGCCGGTTTCACGCCGGCGGGTTTGGCCGGCTCCTTTTCGCCGCCGCCGACTTCCTTGCGAACCGCCTCGATTTCCTCGAGCACCGCCGCCTTCTGGGCGTCGGGGACGCCCTCGAGATAGTTCTCGGCGGCCTTCAGCGTGTCTTCAATGCCGCTCTCTTTCGCTTCGATCTGCCGCCGGGCTTGCCGCAGCTTGCCTTTGGCCGCCGAGATCTTGCGGGCGTCTTCGGGTTTGATCGCGGCGGCGAGCTTCTCGCGCACGGCCTTGATCTCCGCGACAATCGGGGCCTTTTCTTCGTCGCTCAACCCGTCGAGAAATTTCTCGGCCGACTGGAGGGACTTCTCGGCGTCCTCGGTGCGATCGGCCGCTTGATACTCCTTCGCCATCGTCACCCGACTCTTCGCCGCGGCGACGCTCCCGGCCTTTGTGACCGCGGGTGTGAATACGACAGCAATCAACGCCGTGAGGACGACTGTGCGCAAGATGTGCATGGCTGCTCCGTTGCGAGATGACCCTTTACCGAAGCCCACATGCTACAAGGTTGCGGGCGCAGTGCCAGAGATTTGTCGTGGACCCGACGGGGCGGTTGGGACAACGACTACCTGTTAAAAGTTGCCACCACATGAGCTTCCGCTACACGCGATTGCCCCGACGGGCGGCGTTCGGACGTTGCGGCAGCGTGGAAAAAAGAGCGACCGAGAAATAAAGCAGGGTCGCGGTCTGTCAAAGACCGCGACCCCGTCGTCGTCAAAGTTTGCCGCGAGCGACGAGTAAGGCAAGGAAGCTTCAGCCTCCGGCCTGCGAATCCCAACGCCGACGCCAGTTGTTGCCCGAGTTGCTGTCTGCGTACATCAAGTCGCCTCGCAACGCGTTGCGGGGGATGAAGCCCCAGCCACCGGGTGACGGAACTTTACCCAGGACGACGAGGCTGTTGTCGGAGATCCAGCGCCAATTGAACTGAGCGCCTGCGGCCAACGAGTTGATCACCGGCAACCGGAGTGTTGAAGTGCCCGTGTCGTAGTTGCCGTATACGTTTGTGGCGAATAGGGTTACTTCGTAGGTGCCGGTGTCGGTGTTAATAAAGAAAGGGAATACGCCACCGGGCGGGACGTAGTCGTTCACGGCACAGGCGTAGAGGCTTCGCAGAAAGATCCGCGAACCTTCGCCGATGGCTGTGCTGTAAGACGAGCTGGTGCAAGAACTCGTTAAGCTGCCCGATTCGTGGAAGTAAGTGATATTCACCCACCCGCACTTATTGGCGGCGCCACGTGCGCGACCCCACCTGTAGTCGCCGGACGCGTCGTCCGTGTTGTAGGTGAAGTGCTCGGTTTGAACGAGGGTTCCGATGGTAAATGCCTGCGGCGCTGAGCGGACATAGACGCTGCTGACGTCGGAATTCAGCACTTTGGTAAACCATGTTCCCGCTGATGTACTTTCAGTGATACTTCCTCTATCTGACGTCCAGTTTTCGATGTCCAGTCCACAGTCACAGGGAGACGTAACTGAGTGTTCGGTAGCACCTGCGTATTTGAAAGGGCGACCGTTGTGCATCCGCACGAGGTGTTCACCGAATTGATTTCAATAGGAGCGGATGTCTCATTTGAAAAATCGAACGTAAACGTTTGTCGAGCATATGCAGGACGAAGGTCGCCAAAATCATGAGAATCAGACCCCTTTAGGACAAGTATGGCACCGCGTTTGGCTTCGATTGCATTCGATGTAATCAGCCATGGCGAAGCAATTGCTGCGATGCCTGCGATTATCGAGAGAAATAAAGCGCCTCGGTGAAAGAGGGATGATGCGCCAACGTGGAAGGCGGCGTAAGCTGCAAGGCAAGAAGCGAGCCCGAGGTTAAGTAATACCATCGGGAATGCTGGAAGTTGAAGTTGACCGAAACATCTGCACGGAGCGTACCCGTGAACGGCAAGCAAAAGGTGAAAGCCTGAAAAGCAGATGAATGTCAATGCACCGAAAATGCAGGCGATGCGCCGCGTTCGTGGCCACAGCAGAAATGCTGTAAGTACAAATTCGGTTTGGGCTACG
>JBKJRK010000095.1:0-8761 GCA_046593135.1 Tepidisphaeraceae bacterium
CATCCTCGGCGCATCCGCCGGCCGCCGCGCCTCAGAAGCCAACCGCGGGCAAACGACCCGTGCCGCCCGCCGCCCGACCCGCCACCCCCGGCGCCCTGCCGCCGCAACCCGTAGCGCGCGCCCCGGCGGGTGCGCGTCATTCCGCGCCGGCCCGCCCCGCGGCGTTCGTTCGCCCCGCCGCGCCGCCCTCTTCGCATCCGGAGATCACTGACGAAGAGCCCCTGGCCGATTTCACGCCGGACACTCTTGTCGATAGTTTCCCGGCCGCCGCGCCGACTCGTTTCCGCAAACATGCCGGCAAATCGGTCGGCTTGCGCCAAACACTTATCCCGGTACTGCTCACAACCGGCGTCATGATCATCGCAATCGGCGCGTCGCGATGGTTCGCCGATGAGGCTGCCCCACTCGCCCGTATTCCCGTCTGGACCGCCGTTGCGGCCGTCATGATGGGCCTTGTGCTGCTGGCACTCGCCGTCGTCAACATGCTGCAAATCCGCGGCGAACTCGCGAAGTCGAAGGCATAAGTGCTGGGCCGACCTATCCATCGATCCTAGAGTTAATGTGTGGAGGCGCATGGTTGGTCGCGTTGACACCCGGCGCGCGCGTCCCCTATGATCCGCCGACCAAGTTACTTATTGCCCAATCGAGGAGCAGAGCGATGGCCAGCGAGAATGTTGTTGAGTTTACGGACCAGAACTTCGAGACCGAGGTTTTGAAGTCTTCGACGCCGGTGCTCGTCGACTTCTGGGCCGAATGGTGCATGCCTTGCCGGATGCTCGCCCCGACGATCGAAAAGATCGCGAAGGATTACGTCGGCAAGGTAAAGGTCGGCAAGCTCGACACCGACGCCAACCGCGACGTCGCCGCCAAGTACAGCATCAGCGCGATCCCGACCGTCATCCTGTTCAAGGACGGCGAAGTCGCCCAGAAGTTTGTCGGGCTGCGTCAGGAGAAGGACTTCAAGGCCGCGCTTGATCAGTGAACGAGGGGCGCCTTCTCCGCAGAACATCAAAATAAACGACAACCGCCGGTCCTGCGACCGGCGGTTTCTTTTTTGGCGAAATGCCGGAGCCGTCGATGGGCGACCGATCACGCCCTACGTTGGCGTTTCTTCGTCGCGGCGGCTTCGAGAAGGGCAAGGTTTTTCAAGTTGGCCTTGAACGCCACGTCAAATACATCGCCCACCACCGGGACCAAGCCGGGAAGCCAATCGAGCATCACGTTCCAAGCCATTCGCATCTGAACGGTCCTGCCTAAGCCGTGCCGCTGCGCCACCCAAATCGGATAGGTCGACGCCAGGGCGGTCAGGGTGTCGCCCACGACGGGAATCAGCCCGATCAGCGCATCAAGGCCGAAGCGGATGCCCATGAACGAAAACCGGGCGTCCAGCCAGTTGGCGAGAATGCGGGCACGACCCAGATCCGTTTTCAGGTCCGGGACGGCCCCCGCGAAGTTGCCCGCGCCGGCGATACGCCGTACGTCTACAGCAATCTTTTCCATGAGAGATAATACGCATACCCGCCGAAGGGGTTTTACGCGCGACGTTATAAACGCGGCGTATTTCTCAAAACCCGTCGGTGCCGGTCGCCGGTTAAAATAATTTCGCCGCAGCGTAGTGGGCGTAGCCCGCCGTGGGGTCAACCCCGCCGGCCGCTTGCGGTTTCGCAGACCGAAAGGCGCATTCCGGCCTGCGAAACCGGCATCGGAGATGTCGCGATCCTTCGCCGCCGCCGCCGAGGCCGCCCCCATTTATCGTGCCAACATCACCCTGACGCCACGTTCTCCGTCCCTTGCCTGCCGCCGGGCCGGTACGAATACGACCTCACGCTCTACAGTGGTGAACGAGCGGCTCGGTGTCCGGCGTGTTTAACGTCGAAGCCGGCGAGGGGACAGTCGACGTCGGCGAGATTCGCTACGTCCGCAGCAGTCCCGTGAAGGTCGGAGATCCCGCACCTGCCGTGCTCGCACTCAAGCTCGGCCAGAAGAAATGACCGGCTTCCTCTCCCCGCAAGCACCGGGGCGATGGAGGCGGAATTCGTATCACCCGACACGGTCAAGAATGGCGGCGCGGCGCACGCCGTAACTCCCCTCGTCCATTGCCGGCGTGGCTCCGGCCGTCAAGATCGGCTCATCCAGGGGCACCCAACTCTTGCACCCGGCGTACTCCGGCGTGTTGTCCACCGTGCGCGGCTCGGGAAGCCGGTAGGACCGCACGAGCATCAGATACAACGGGTTCTGCGGCTTGTAGTTAAACCGCATGTCGATCAACGGCGACGTCCAAACGTGCTCGGCGTCCAAGGCATCCGTCTGCGCACGCGACCGGAGTTGCACGATGTCCGTCACGACACCCACGCCCCTGATGCGGAGCTGCGCCGGCTCCGCCGACCGCGACTCGAAGCCGGCCTGGTCTTCCGCCTTGAGCATGGCAAGGTTCTGATGGAGGTACGTCGGAAACAGCAAAAACTGCCGGTTTTCCAGCTCAAACTCCCCCGCCGCCTCGTAGATCCCGCCCTTGCGGAGCAGCAGCATCTGCCGCCCGGTTTCTAATGCGTGGCACACGACGGCCCATTCCTTCAACGCGATCTGCAACGAATCCGGCAATGCCATTGCGTCTCCAACGTCCGCCCGACCCCGCGTGCACCTGACAACGGTGCGTCACGCGCGCGGGGGATTTGAGCGAGTTTGCCGCCACCGTAGCGAGAGTAGCCCGCCGTCCGTCAGCCCGGGCCGGTCGGAGGTGTCGCTACGCCCGAGGTGAACTTGCTTTAGTATAACTTATGCCCTGCCGCATAACGGAAGTCACGCCGGCCGTCGCGTGTCCGAAGCCACATCGCGGCAGCACGGGCTGTCACGCGGTAGCATGCGTCAACATGATTTCCCGCGACGACATCATTCTGGAGTACCTCGAACGGCTCCCATACCCCCCGTACCCGGTGCAGGAGGAGGCGATGTACGCGTGGGCGGCGTCGGATCAGGGCCTGCTGCTGACGGCCCCCACCGGGACGGGCAAAACACTGGTCGCAGAGGCGGCAGTTTATGAGGGCCTGCGTACGGGCAAGGGCGTGTACTACTCGACGCCGCTCATCGCGCTGACGGACCAGAAACTCATAGAGTTACAGGACACCGTCGCCCGCTGGGGGTTTTCGCGCGAGCACGTCGGTTTGGTGACGGGCCATCGCACGGTAAATCCCCACGCACCGATCAAGGTTGTCGTCGCGGAGGTTCTGCTCAACCGCCTGCTTCATCCGGAGGCCTTCGACTTCTCCGACGTGGGCGCGGTCGTGATGGACGAATTTCACAACTTCAACGAGTCCCAGCGCGGCATTGTCTGGGAATTGGCGTTGTCGCTGCTCCCGAAGCATGTCCGGGTGATGCTTCTTTCTGCAACAGTGGGGGCTGCCTCCGAATTCGTTAGTTGGATGAGCCGCAGCCTCGACCGCCACGTGGCGCTGGTCGAAGGGACCGAGCGCAAGGTGCCGCTGCATTTCCCCTGGGTGGGTGACGAGCTGCTGCCCGACTTCATGGAGCGAATTGCCCAAGGCGAAGACGCGCAGCGGCGGACGCCGGCCTTGGTGTTTTGCTTCGACCGCCAAATTTGCTGGGACACGGCGGAGGTGTTGAAGGGAAAGGACCTCTTCGCCGAAGGACAACGCAAGGCGCTTTTGGACCGCCTCGAAGCATTCGACTTTTCGATCGGGTCGGGAAATAAGCTGCGCACCGTGCTAACGCGGGGCATCGGCATCCACCACGCCGGCTTGCTCCCCCGCTACCGGCGGGTGGTCGAGACGCTGTTCCAGGAGAAGCTGCTGCCGGTGTGCGTCTGCACGGAAACTTTGGCCGCCGGCATCAATCTGCCCGCGCGGTCGGTGGTACTGACGACGCTGGTCAAAGGCCCGCGCGACAAAAAGAAACTGATCGACGCCAGCTCGGCGCAGCAGATGTTCGGCCGGGCCGGCCGTCCCCAGTTTGACACCGAAGGTCATGTGTTCGCGTTGGCGCACGAGGACGACGTCAAGCTGGCGCGCTGGAAGGAGAAGTACGACTCGATCCCGGAGGACACGAAGGATCCGGGCCTGATGAAAGCGAAAAAAGCGCTGATGAAAAAGAAGCCGACGCGTCGGGCCGGCTTCACGTACTGGAACGCCGAGCAGTTCGCGAAGCTGCAGACGGCCCCGCCGGCGCGGCTTACGAGCAAGGGCAGGCTGTCGTGGCGCTGGCTGGCTTATCTGCTGGACGCCAACCCCGCCGTCGAACCGATCCGCCAGGTCATCCGCCGCCGCTTGATGGACCAGCCGACCATCGAGGGTGAGTTGAAACGGCTGACTAAAATGCTGGTGACGCTGAGACACATGGGTGTGGTGGCGCTCGATCCACTGCCTCCGGGAAGCTGGCAGCAGGCCGTCAAGCCCGCGGGCGCGACGATTCCAGCACCCCCCGAAGCAGACGACGACGATTCCACCGAACCGCCAGGGAATGCGGCCACCGGCGTCGCAACCGCGCCTTCTGCCCCGCAGGCGATCGGTGATTTAATCGGCCGGCTCAAGCTCGGGGACCACGTCGGAACCGCGTCCGTGGAAAAACCAAACGCCGGCCGCGGCGTCGACCGAACCGGGCCTGCACAGCTCGAGCCTTACGACGTGATGACGGCGACACCGACTGAGAAGCTCAAGCAGTTGACGGTGTTCCGGGCGGTGCACCCGCTGTACGGGTTGTATCTGATGGATCATCTCGGCAAGGCCGACGACCACGAACTGATTCAAATCCTCGAAAGCGTGCTTGAGATGCCCGGATCGGTGGCCAAATCGCTCCGCGTCCCGTGGCCCGACGAATTACCGCCGGGGCGACTCAGCCTTCAAGTCGTGGACCCCACCATCCTCACCCGCGGCCTGGCGGCGCACGAGGATTTGTACCCCCATGCCGACCAGTCCGACCTCCCCCCGGAGCTGCGCAAGTATCCCGTCCCGCTGGCGCAGAAGATGCGGATGCTGTTCGAGAGCGACATCGACCACGCCGGCGGTTTGTTCGTTACACCAGTTTGGGCGGTCGGGGATCTGCTCGCGCACGGCGGCGATTTCGACAAATTCGTCCGCGCCCGAGACCTCGTCAAACAGGAAGGCATCCTGTTCAAGCACCTGCTGAGAATGATTCTGCTGTGTAACGAGTTTGCCCAATTGACGCCGCGCGACATCGGCGTTTCGGATTGGCGAGCCAAGCTCACCGGCATTTCAAACACGCTCACGGCCGCGTGCAGAGCCGTCGACCCGCAGTGCACCGACGAAACGCTCGAAGATCTGGTCGACACGGTTGAGATGAACATTTGAGGGCAAAAAAATCAGTTTACCACAACCGTAGTGAGGTCCCGCCGTACGTCTGTCCCGCCGCCCGGCCGCTTGCGGTTTCGCAGACCGACAAGCGCGCCTTTCGGCCTGGAAACCGCAAGCGGCTTGGTTCGAGATGGGAGGCAGGAAGGTTCCGCACGCGTGCAGCGGCACGTTTCAAGTCGATCGATCGAAGACGGGCGTCGTAACCCTGGCCGACCAGTGCTCGCCGCACGTGGACATGAAGAAAGAATTTTTCACCTTCGCCGGGTCCCCGATGGTCGAGATCAACATCGGGAAAGGAAAACTGATTGCCAGCGAGATGATGCTGAGCACCCGGGACAAGGATCCGATCGCGGGACGTCTGCTTAAAAACACGCTTACCTACCTGGCTCAGAAATGACCCGGCGGGCGACCGCGCGTCAAGAGCATGTCGCGTCATAGCGGACGCAGATGACGGGGCGGACGCGCTTACCCTGTTCAGGCGAATGGCGAACTCGCGGGTTGGCCGGCACACTGAGATCAAGTGAGGATCAAAACAGTGGCCCGGTAAGTAATTGCAAGCGCCGACGCGCGGGGGGCGTCGGCCTTGCCGTTCGTGACGCCGGGGTGGATCAGCATGGCGATACGTGTGCGAGTACGGATTGATCGGTTCGGACGGTTGGCTTGCCTGATGACGCTGTTCGCGCTGTCGCCGGGCTGCGCGCGTCAGGATGGGACCCAATTCGTCTGGTCCGGCGGAATCACGCCCGGGTCGGCGACGGTGAAAGTCGGCTTGTCCCCCGCCGACGCTGCCGGCGCCACGCTGCTCGTTCGTCCGTCCGGCAGCCCGGGCCCGCCTGCGATTGTGTTTGCGCCGTCTCACATCACCGCGGGGACCGCGACATTCCCCGCCGTCCTCACGTTCGACCTCGCCCCCCTCACTCCCGCCACCCACTACACGTACACCCCCGCGATCAACGGCACGCCGGTCGCCGAACTGGAAGGCCGGTTGCAGACCTTTCCGCCAAGCGGCAAGCCGGCTTCATTCACGGTCGCGTTCGCGTCCTGCGCTCGGACCGGGTCGCGGCACGCGGTGTTCACGGCGATCCGCAATCTCCACCCGCTGTTTTTTCTGCACATGGGCGACTTGCACTACGAAAATATCAAACGCAATGACCGCGACAAATTTCGCAGGGCCTTCGGGCGGGTCTTAAGATCGCCCACCCAAGCCGCCCTGTACCGAAAGGTTCCCTTCGCCTACGTATGGGACGACCACGATTACGGGAAAAACAACGCCGACAGCACCTCCCCCGCTCGAGCCGCGGCTCGACTGACGTACCGGGAGTATGTGCCCCACTACCCGTTGCCCGGCGAGGGAGACGCGCCGATTTACCAAGCGTTCTCGGTCGGGCGCGTCCGGTTCATACTGACCGACCTCCGATCCGAGCGCACTGCGACCTCCATGCTGGGGGCGGACCAGAAAAAGTGGCTCTTCGACGAGTTGCTGAATTCGGCAAAAGATCACGCCCTCCTGGTATGGGTCAGCACCGTCACTTGGACGGGTGAACCCGAACCCGGCTCCGACCGCTGGGCGGGGTATGCGGACGAAAGGCGTGAGATCGCCAACTTCGTCAAGTCCCACGGCATCGCCGGGCTGTGCATTCTTTCGGGCGACGCCCACATGCTGGCGATCGACAACGGCGAACACACCGGCTTTGCCGACGGCGGCGGCCCGGCGATCCCGCTGTTCCAAGCCGCGGCGCTGGACCAACTGGGGAGCGTCAAGACGCGCGGCCGACCCTTCACCTACGGGCCGATCCCGGGCGGCGGGCACTTCGGGCTGATGACCGTTACCGACGACGGCGGCGACCACATCACCGTCAGGTGGAGCGGGCGCGGTGCGAACAACACGGAACTGATGTCTCATCAATTCCACGTGGCGGACGACGGACATTGACTCACAAAAACGGGAAGGAAGCGTAATGAGCGTGCAACATAGGCCTGCAACGAAATATCTGGCGGCGGCGATGGTGACGGCAACGTTTTTGATCGCGGGTTGTCGCAACGCCGGCAATCGCGACGCCGATATTTCGGTGACCGTCGTGGACATGCATTCGCACCTGTTCAACGCGCGAGACCTTCCGCTGGCCGGAATCGCCAACGCCCGCGGCGTGCCGATGGGCGTCGCCCGGAGCGTGGCAACGCTTCTCAATAACTGGACGCGCCTTGACGACGACGACAGGCGACTGAGGTCGGTCGCCGGCGACGAATCGGCAAATGGCGATGCCGGGGCCGTCGCACGGCAAATCCGGGCGAATTTTCGCTCGAACAGGGAGATTAACCGACGTCGCATCGCTGTTCTCGCCATTGTCCCCCGCAGAGCGGGCGGAGTTGTTGGCCTATGCCGGCGTTACCCCGCGCCCCGCCGCCGCACGAACCGCCGACAGCGACGCGATGGAAGTTGAAGCGGTCGCCAAGGTGCTCGAGCGCGCACAGATTCCGCCCACGGATTCGGCCCTCGGTCACGACACTCGGGCGCTGCGGGGCGGCGGCATCCGGGGCTACCTCCGGTTCCTCGGCGCGATCACGAAGACCCATCCGGGCGTCGTTCGGCAGATTTCGACAGACCTTTATCCCAAGGTTAGCCTCTTTCTCAATCTCAAAAAGGTCGTCGACCGTTCGAATCTGCCGTTCAACGATAAGCAGCGAGACTACTGGCACGGCCTCATCGCCTCCACGGAAGCCAGATAACTTCGTCCTACGGGCTACGACCGGCAAACGTCAATGGGACGGCCCCTTCGCGTCGCGCTTTTTACACCGCGCGGAAGAAGCCGATGGTGGACTGAAAAAGTCGGTCGCTGGTGGGGCTCGGGCGGCCTTCGGCGGTCTGTTCGCGGAGGTCGTCGGCGTTGGCGCGGCAGAAACGGCAGCCGAGCGTGTCGAGGTGGAAAGCGACGTAGGCCCGCCAGGGGTCCTCGAGCGTGCCGAGCAAGTGCCGGCCGATGGTCGTGCGCTTGGGACAGGTCAGACGCTCGCGCTCCCAGGTATCGGTGAGGAGCGAATCGGACATCAGCGCGGGATCCCAGCCCCCCGGCTCCAGCCCCTCCCCCTCTTCCACCGCTTCATCGCCCGCGGCTTCGCGGGCGCCGTCGGCAAGTTCCTGGATCCAGCGGTGCTTCAACACCGCCACGGCTCGTTCTTCAACGCCGACCTGACGCGCGACTTCCTGGTTCCTCATCTGCGCGTAAAACAGCAGCTCAAGAATCTGCAGGTCGCGCAGTCGCTCGGCCTGTTTGTAACGGCGGACGAGCGATTCCATCGATCGCGCCAGCGCCGACTGCTGCCGCTCGGCCTGCTCGTCCCGACGGACGTACCAGCTCGCCGACGGCTCCGCCGACGACGGATTTCCGCCGGCCGTTTCCTCCGTCGCGGGCGCGTCGCCGAGCAGACAGACCTTCGAC
>JBKJRK010000098.1:0-4762 GCA_046593135.1 Tepidisphaeraceae bacterium
GAGCCCTTCCGCGAGCGGCGTAGTTTGCCCCCGCGCGGTACGATACGGCTGATGCGCCGGCTCGCCCGCCACCTGTTCACGTTCTGCGTTACCACAGCTTCGTCTTGGCGTCTTGGCGTTCAATCTCACCTGCGGACCCCTGCGCAATTCAGCGCCCGACGGGTATAGTCTGGAGCCGAGGAGGCGAAGACATGAGCACGGCGGCTTCACAATCCAAACCGCAGCAGGGGGGGTTCGACGTTCCCCGGCCGGAGGGACACTGCGCCGTCACGGGGCGGAAGATCGAGCCGGGCGAGAAGCTGTTTGCCGCGATCCGTGAAACGCCGGAAGGCATCGCGCGGGTGGACGTCGCGCCGGAGTCCTGGGAGGGGTTTGACAAGGCAGGGGCGGGGGTGCTGGCGTTCTGGCAGACGACGATGCCGGTTCACGAGCAGAAGAAGAAAGTCTTCGTCGACGACGAGGTCCTTTGCACACTCTTCGAGCGCCTGGCCGACGCTGTTGATCCGTTGAAGTTTAACTTCCGGTTCGTGCTCGGGCTGATCCTGATGCGCAAGCGGTTGATCGTCTACGAAGACAGCCGGCAGGAGGGCGGGCGGGACGTCTGGGTCGTGCGGATGAAGGGCAAGGACGAACGGCTCATCCTCATTGACCCCAAGCTCAACGAGCAACAGGTGACGGAAGTCAGCCAGCAGCTCGGCGAGATTCTGAACCAGGAAATGTAGGCGGCCCGCGCCGTTCGTGAACAGACCAAAACGTCTCGTCACGTCATCACTATGAAACGCATACCCGCGCTCACGCTCTTGCTCGCCACTCCGCTGGTGTTTGCCGGCTGCCGCCCGGGCGGTTCGCCGCCCGCCAATAAGCTCTACGTCGGCGAGACCGAGTCGATGGTCGAAGTGGTGCGGGCGATTAACACAAACAACGTGGCGCTGCCGACGATCTGGGCCCGACATTATTTCGAGGCCAAGATCGTCGACGAAAAGAAGCAGTCGCACTTTGTGAACGGCGACGGCGTGCTGCTTTACAAGGCCCCGCGCGGCATGAGGCTGGTCGGCACGAAGCCGGGCGCGGGGACTGTGTTTGAGATCGGCAGCACGGAAGACCGTTACTGGCTCACCCTCGTGCCCGACCGAAACACGATGTGGTGGGGGTGGTACCGCAACCTCGGCAAGCCGTGCGTCGACACGCGGGACATTCCGATCCGGCCCGACCTCGTGCTGGAAGTGCTCGGCATCGCCACAATTGATACGAACTTTCTCGCGCCGCCGGCCCCGACGATGCGGTTCAACAACGACGCAGACGCTTACATGTTCGTCTGGAATGTCCCGGCCGGCGACCGCTGGGCGGCCCAGAAGGAAATCTGGTACGATCGCGCGACGAAGGAGCCGCGGCGGGTCATGCTGTTTGACGGCGACGGCCGGGTGGTGTTGCACGCGAAGCTGTCGCGGCACGAGCCGGTCGAAGTGCCCGGCGTCGAACGGGAAAAATGGCCGAAGTTCGCCCGCGCGTACAAATTGTTTTTCCCGGACGTCGGCTCGACCATGACGTTTGAGCTCGACGAAGTCGCCCTTGAGCGGAGGAGCCGCTCCGGGATGGTTCCGACGGAGACTGGCATCGCCTTTCCCGACGACGCCAAGGTGGACCAAGTCATTCAACTCGATAAAGACTGCGCTGAATAAATGAGGGCATCCGCATCACGACCATTCAAGATCCGTTTCGCAACAGCCATCGGGGCCGGATTCAACCCGCGGGGAATGTTTTTTGGCATTGATCGCTTTGCGGCACGCGACCGTGTTCTGGTCGCGGCCTCGGTCGCGTTGCTTGTCCTACTGACGACCGGCACGGCGTCCGCCGCCCTGCGCGACCTCCAGGCCCACGGGGGGGCCGACCGGCTTTGGCTGGCGCGGGTTGAGCCGGTTTCAGGCTCAGGCGCGTCAGGCGGGGAGGTGACCAGCCTGTTCGTTCGGGAGAAATTTGAGCTGACGTGGAAGCGGCTCGACCCGATCGGCTCGCGCGTCGTCGGCCTTGCAAACCGCGGGTCGCAGCTCGCGATATTGTTTCCCAACGGTGACTGGCGTTTGACGACTGATTCCGGCCTCGCGTCGGGCCAGCCGTTGCCGGACGCGGCGAAGATGGTCGCGCTGGGAAGCGGGCCGGATGCGCTTTGGGCACTCGGGTTGATCCCGGCTCCCGCTTCAAACGCCTCGACCGCCCCGGCGACGCGCCCGGCGATGGCCCCAACGTCGCCGGCGGGCGACGCCCACACCCAGCCCGTCGGCATACCTCCCGCGGCGTCACGTCCTGCCACAACACCGGCCCGTGAAAACACGCCCCGGCTCATGCTGTATCAACTCGCCGATGCGGGGTGGGAGTCGGCGGGTGAATTGCCGCACGCGATTTCCATGCACGACGTGATGTCGTTCTCGATCGGGTCGGCGGGAGGAGCCGTGCTCCTTGCGCACAAAGTGGACGACCGCCGGGTCCGGCTCTTCAGCCGTCAGGGCGACGGGGCCTGGCAAGCCGCTGCCGACGTTGACGCGCCGTTCGACGTGCAGGACTACAAATTGCTCGGCGGCACGACGCACCCGACGCTGTGGCTTCGTGCCGCTTCGGGGGTCGGACGCGTCTGGATTCGCGGCAATCAAGGCGCGCCGATCGTCCGCGACCTCGGCAGTGTCCCTGCCCAGGCCGCCCACGCGGCGACTTATGCCAACGGCGCGATCCGGATTCTCTGGGTCGAAGACAACAAGGTGTTCGAGCAACGCCTTCGGTCCGAGGACGGTTCTCCCGACGGCGACGTCGCGGCACAGCCGCTTCCCGCGGTCAGCATCGGGCCCGTCGTCCGGTTTTGGACACAGCTCACGCTCAGCAGCGCGCTCGTCTTCGCCCTGGCCGCTTCCATGCGGCGACGCCAGGAGATGCAGGACATCGCGCTCAACCCCGAAAAACTTCCCCTCGCGCCGTTTTCCGCGCGTTTTACAGCCGGGATCATCGACGCATTGCCGCTGTTCGTCGGGACGTGGCTTGCGCGTTCGCACCAGTCGGACGCGACGGACCACGGCTTTGTATTTACAATGCTGGTCAGTGCCGGGGTGTACCTTCTTTTGACCACGCTCGTCGAAGTGATCGCCGGACGATCGCTCGGGAAGCTTCTCACCGGCCTGCACGTCGTCGGCCTGGACGGCAAACCCACGAGCGTGGGCACGCGCGTCATGCGAAACCTTTTGCGCATCATCGACCTGCCGGTCTTGCCGCTGGCGCTGATCCTCTTTTCGCCCCTGCGTCAACGCGCCGGCGACCTCGCCGCGGGCACCCTTGTCGTACGGAGCTAATCAAAGCAAGAAACGAAGGCAACCGACGGCGAGGAAAAGCCGAGGGACGAAGCCAGCAGCGGGAAGGAGGAAGGATAAATGAACACGAGGTCTTGACGACGGCCCGTTCCTTTATCCTTCTGAAATACCCTTCGCTCTCTCGTCCCCCTGTATCTCCACGCGATTGCCGTCGGGGTCGTCGGTGAAGAAGCGATCGATCCCGTCAATTTTGTGCTTCTTGTCCCATTCGACCGGCAGCCCCTTCTCCGCCAGGTATTCCGCCGCGGCGTGGACGTCGCTCACCCACAGACACAAATGCCGCCGGCCCCGCGCGTCGGGCACGGGGTGGCCGAGGAGGTGGATGACCTCCGGCCCGGCTTGGAACCACGCGCCGGGGAAGTCAAAGCATTCCGGTCGCGGGATCTCCTTTAGGCCGAGCACCCCGGCGTAATACGCACGGGCGCGAACCATGTCGGTGACGATGATCGAAACGTGATCAAGGCGTTCGACGACGAGTGAAGGCATGGGTCGGGCCGTTGGAACTACGTGGTTGTTTTGGCCCGGCGGGCCGTCGCTACTCGTAAAGTGCGTGATCGGGAACCGGCCACGCGAATCAACGACTGATCAGGGGGCTGAGTTTGGGCCAAAAGTACCATGCTGCAACGCCCAAAACTGCGAGAAGGATCACAAGCTTCACCCATCCGCCGCGACCGCCGGATTTTACCGGGCCGCGGTAGTTCGTGCCCGGCGCGCCGCCGGGGTAGCCGTTGGTCACGTCGGTAATGTGGTGGACGCTCATGCCCGCCTGGGCAGCCTTCCGTTCGGCGGCTGCCTTGCTCTCGGCCTCAAATTCCATCGACGTCCGCGCGCCCGTGTCTCGATTCTGCCCGACGATTTTGTATTTCATGCCCAGTCTCCGCCCGCCCCCACATCTCTATTTTGCGCGATTCCGCCCGAGCAGGAAACCAACCCGCTCCGCCGTCATGGACGGCGAAGGGATTGCACGTGGCCGCGTTCGGGCTGCGTAGAACGGGCGAACTCTATTCCGCGCCGGCACCGAGCGTCCGGCCGTTCACTGCCGCTCTTGCGCTTTGGCATTCCCCACCACCAGCCGATGGCTGCACAAGACGTTGGCGGGGCGCAGTCGTTGATGGGGGCAAAAGCCTAAAAAGGACGTCCGCCAGAAGTACAGATCGTATATGCGGGCCGTAAGTTGCAGGACTCTTTGTGTTAGCGGATGTAATCGCGAAGTTGGCTCGAGGACAGCTCACGGTACGTGCCGCCGTTCTGGGCGGCGATTTCTTGGAGCACTTTGCTCTCCGCGCTGCCCGGCTCGCCGACGGATATGGCGTGGATTTTGATGGGCACGCCGTTCGTGGCTGCTTTGACGGCGGCGGCGTCGCCGGCGTCGAGGGCGTAGCCTTTGGCGGTCAGGATTACGACGGCGGAGG
>JBKJRK010000140.1:0-3815 GCA_046593135.1 Tepidisphaeraceae bacterium
AGCCGCGGCTACCTGGCAGATCGTCCCCACGGTGCGTCTGCGCAGCAGTTATCTCTTTACCCGGCCCACGATCGAGCAAGCCGCCGATCCTGCGTTAGCCGGAAAGCTTCTCGCACAGACGCCCGAGCATGTATTGACCGCCGGCGCGGAATGGACACCGGCGGCGCGCTGGCTCCTCAGCGCCCAGGTGCGCTACAGCGATCAACAATTTGAAGATGATCAAAACTCACGCGTGCTGGCTTCGTTCGCGACGGTGGATGCGGCCGTGCGCTACGAGTTTTCCGCCCGCGGCGCCGCGGCCCTGCGCGTGGAAAATCTTCTCAATACCGAGATCGAGAGTGGACGTTCCGCCGACGGCCTGGTCACGCTCGGAGCTCCACGCCTGATCTCGCTCCAGGTGCAATGGCAACTGTGAAAACGTCCGCGTCCGCCCCCCAATGATTGCCGGCTCCCCCTCGGCGGCGCGTCCTACCGCGGGTCGGCCACTACCGCCAATCCCCAAGGCCCGTCGCCTACTTTGATCCGGGTCAATTCCTGACGCGTTTTCACATCGATCACCGACACGTCGTTAGACGCGCCATTCGCGGTGTAGACACGCGAGCCGTCCGGGCTTAAGGCAATGCCCCACGCACGACCTCCTACCGGGATCATCGCGGACACTTCGCCCTTCCCGGTATCGATCACGGCCACGTGATTCCCCCGCCCTGTCGCGACGAATAACTCCTGTCCATCCGCCGCCGTTACCACGCCCATGGGGAGCGATCCTGCGGGCAATGGAATCCTCGCGATCACCTTCGCGGCAGCGGTCTCGATCACCGCCACGTTGCCAGCATTTTCGCAAGTGACATAAGCGCGGGAGCCATCCGGCGAAAACGCCACCGCGCGCGGCCGGGCCCCGACCTCGATCATGGCCTTGACCTTCTGTTCGTTAGGCGAAATGACGAAGACTTCGCCCTTCTCCTCACAGGTCACGTAAACGTCGCCGTTCGCCGGATTCACCCCCACGCCCTCCGGCTCTTCGGAGACTTTCACTTTGCCCCGGGCTAACCCAGAACTGAGATCGATGATCGACGCGCTGGCGTCATCCTCGTTGGCGATGAAAGCAAACTTACCGTCGCGGCTGAGCGCGAATTGCTCGGGATCGGACCCGACCCGCCAGCGCTCGATCACCCTGCGCGTGGCAGTGTCGATCTTGACCAAAGCGTCCGCACTTTTATCCGCCGGCGCGCGTTCGGTGGCCACACCCGGCGCCATCCGCGGCGAGCCGCTCAGAACGAGATAAACGACCTTCCCGTCCGGCGAAGTCTGAACACCGCGCGGCCGCTTCCCGGCCGGGATGGTCTGCAAGACGGTGTTGGTTGCACCATCGATCACCGAAACGTCGCCCGAACGCTCATTCGTGACGTAGACCGTATACCCAGCCGGCTCCGCCGCGCGCAACTGCGCGGAAAAAAGCGCGCCTACCGCCGCGGCCACCAAGGCGCTCCGTCCGGAGAACATCATAGACTTTGGCGAGGTCATCCCTCAGCGGCCGCTTCAGCCGGACTGCGCCACGCGCTATCCCTACCAAGCCCTCGCGCCAGATCGGCCATGACGTGACACGCTTTCACGAATCGCAGGAATGCCGATTAAAGGCCCGTGCCAGCGGCAGCCTTCACTGTGCCCACATCGGAAGTGTTGATGCCGCCATTCGCGGTCACGTCCGGGCGAAAGTTCAGCGCGTTCACTTCCTGCCCGACACCCGCTTTCGTCGCGCCCACATCGCTCGTGTTCACGGATCCGTTCCCATTCACGTCGCCGGCGACCACGCTCATCGGGATGACCAGATTGCCGTAGCCGACGCCGTCCGTCACTCCCGTCAACGTCACGCTCGTGGTCGCCGCGTTCGGCACATTCGTAAGCGGAACGATCACGCTATTCCCGCTGATCGTGACCGCACCCCCATTAGCAACACCGCCGCTCCCGACCATCCCTGCAGTCGCTTGGGCCTGAGTATCGCCTGTCACCGTCACGGGAGAATTAAACGTGACGACCATGGTGTGATCGTTGCTCGCTCCGCCGCTGCGGCATTCGACGCCTGGCGTGCCGGTGAGAGGCAATGGAATATCGAAATCGCCTACTGACCCATGAGTCTTGCGCGACACCGCGTTCGCCGGTGTCGGGGCGACGTTCGGCATCTGAAAAGCGTAAACTTTATTATCGGTCGCGTAATAGATGCGTCCGCGGGCGGCGATGCCGGTATTAAAACTGCGGATGCCGCTCATCAATTCATTCGTTCCACCGCCGTTGTAAATTAACGCGCCGGTGTCGCCATTGTAGCCGCGAAGGCGATTGTCGGATCCAGCAGCCCAGACGATCACATTCTTCGTTCCATCTGTAGAAGTGACGAAGGGCGCGGTCCGCCCACTGGAACTGACGCTCCATCCTGTCGCGATGGTCGGCGGACTAGTGGCGGTAATCTTAAAGGCGGTAAGCGTGCCGCTGACCGGGCGGAGAACGACGAAGGTGCCCGCGCTCGTCTTGTACGTCGCGGCCGCGCCAATCACGGTCCCGCTCGAAACAACCGACTGCGCCAGCGCCGAAGTGACACCGCCGAGATTGGCGCGATTCAGGAGGTAGGCGTTCCGATCTTTGCCAATCGCCACCACCAAAGCCGACGGCGTCGCTCCGGGCACATCCACCAAGACAGGCCCGGAGCCGCCCAGGTCTGCATCGGCGCTGTCCAAGCTGACCCAATTCGTCGGCGCCCAATAGTCCACCGTGGACCCGCTGAAAACCGCTCCCGGTTGCAGCCGGACGACGGCCTCGTTCCCGCCCCACACCGCGGTGCCGCTCGAAGCATTCCCCGTAGTCAGATAAATATCCGTGCCGTCACTGGCGATACCTCCGGGCGCCCAACTTCCCGCTTTCACCGCCGTTGTCGCCCAGGAGGTAATGCTGGCAGGATTCCCGATCTCCACCCCGACCACCCGCCCCCGATAGCTCCCGGCGTCGCCGAAATAGCCGCCGTACGGGACATAAACACGATTGCCGACAACGCAGAGCGCGCCCCGCTGGCTTTGAATGGTGGAACTAAAACCGGAGACCGACGCGTTCACGTCGACGGGCCAACCGGCATTGATGGCACCCGTATCGACGTTCAGAGAGAAGATCAGGTTGTTAGGCGCGCTCGTGACCGCATTGAGAAAAAGGGAACGGGTGGCCAGATCAATCGCCGGCGTGCCCGTAATTCCAACCGGCGATATATTCCCACGGCTCGGATTTGGCGTGCCCACATTCCGCTGCCAGATGACCGCGCCGGTCGTGGCATCGAGGGCATAGACGTTATTCGATTGCGTGACCGCGATCACCTTGGCCACGTTCCCCGGTCCGCCCTCCACATAGAGTGGCTGGGCGTAAACATTGCCGACAATCGTGCCGGCAAAATTCAGATCGCGGGTCAACCCGGCGGCGTTCGCCGGAGTGAAAGCGGGGTCGACGTAAAGCCCGTCGCGAGAAAGATTATTGTGATGCTGAGTCACATTCAATGCCGCTTGGGCGGAGAGAAGTGTGCCCGCAGCGATGACGATGGCAGTGAGGAAGATTTTTGGATGTTTCACGGAGGTGGGAAGGAAGCTTCAGAAGGTGGCACTTTCTTCGCAGCACGCATCCTTTTGTCCACTGGAATCCCTTCCGCAGTCCGCGTTCTGCATTTCTCCCCCCTGTCCCCGCCGAGAATCGAACTCGGATCTAAGGTTTAGGAAACCCTTGTTCTATCCGTTGAACTACGGGGACGGGTGTTGCGCACAACGTTGGACGTCCAAGGGCCAACGTTC
>JBKJRK010000507.1:0-7271 GCA_046593135.1 Tepidisphaeraceae bacterium
CAACCACGCGTTGTTCTGGGAAATCCTCGGCCCGGGCAACATCGCATCCAAGCAGTTCGGCGGCCAGCCCGTCGGCAACCTCGCCGCCGCCATCAGCAGCACGTTCGGCTCGTTCGACGCCTTCAAGGAAAAATTTGCCGCCGCCGGCACGACGCGGTTCGGCTCCGGCTGGGCGTGGCTGGTGAAAAAGGGCGACAAGCTCGAAATCACCTCGACCGCGAACCAGGACAGCCCGCTCATGGAAGGGGCGTTCCCGGTCATCGGCTTGGACGTCTGGGAACACGCTTATTACCTGAAGTACCAAAACAAGCGCCCCGATTATATTGCCGCGTTCTGGAACGTGGTGAACTGGCAGGTCGCCGAAGACCGGTTCAACCGCGCGAAGGGCTGATCGTCAACTGAATATGGCGTCGAGCTTTATATCGGCATTTTGGATTGCGGATTTTGGATTGAAGAAGCGGATGCTGACGCCTTCTGTTTCAATCCAAAATCCGCAATCCAAAATCGTGGGGCGAGCACTTCACTGGCGTCATGTTCCCTTGCAGCCCTCCCGGCGAACCCTTACAACCGCCCCATGCGCCGAATCTACCTCCGTGACTGCCAGGCCGGTGACGTTGTCGAAGACGTGTTTGTCCTGTCCGGCAAGCAACTCGCAATGGGGGCGAACAACAAGCAGTACATCAAGGGATTCGTCTCCGATCGATCCGCACAACTCGTCATGCGGATGTGGAACGCGACGCGCGAGATGTTTCATAATTTGCCGGAAAGCGGGTTCGTCGGCGTCCGCGCCCGCATCGAGAACTATCAGAGCAACCTCCAAGCCGTCGTCGAGAACACCTGGCCGGCCAAGGACGGCACGTTCGAGATCGGCGACCTGCTGCCGCACACGGAAAAGAACATCGGGCGAATGTGCGGCAAGCTGCTGGAGATGCTCGGCAGCATCCAGAACCGCCACCTGGCGGCGGTCGTGCAGGCGTACCTGGACGACGAAAAACTGATGGCCGACTTCTGTCGCGCCCCGGCGGCTATGAGCTTCCACCACGCCTTCATCGGCGGACTGCTCGAGCATACGCTCAACGCCATTGAGGTCGCCCACGCGATCGCGCCGTTTTACCCGGGGCTGAACCGCGACCTTGTCGTGGCCGGCATCTTTCTGCACGACATCGCCAAGACGTGGGAGCTGTGCTACGACTGCGCTTTCGGCTACTCCGACGGCGGGCAGCTCGTCGGGCACATCGTGAAGTCGGCCATGTGGATCGAACACAAGGCGAAGGCGGCCGAGGCGATGCTCGGCGAGCCGATCCCACAGGCGCTCATCGACGTGCTCCAGCACATCGTCCTTTCGCACCACGGCGAAGTGTCCGACGGCTTCGGCTCGGCCCGCTCGCCGAGCACGCCGGAGGCAATCGCGGTGCATTCCATCGAGAATCTCGACGCGAAGTTGATGATGTCCCTCGGCGCCACCCGCGGCGAAGCCGGCCCCGGCGGCGAAGGGAAATGGACCGAGTACATGAAGGCCTTCAGCGGCCGGCTTTACCGCCCCGACGTCGCGCCCGCGGATGCGCCGGTTCATGACACGCCGCCGTCGGTGCCCGCCGCTAGCAACGGCAGACCGTCGAATCCGTCGACGCCGGCCAGTGCGACCGTGCGCGTGGAAGAAATTGCGATTACGAATCCCCTTTTCGAATCGGCCGCCCCGCGCCGGAAGTAGAGCGGCGGACCGTAGCGAAGGTGTGAAATCCGGAATTTGAAATCCCAGATTTCACATTTCAGAGATTGCAGATCTCAAAGTCTGCGATAGGCCGACACGTCCATTTTCGGATACCGCATTGCCACCGCCGCGATGGTTTCTTTATTCCAATACGAATGACCCGGCGGCGGGAACCCGAGCACTTCGCGCTGCCGTGGCGTCGAGTGTTCGATGAACCGTTGCAGCTCCGGGTTTTCGCCCATGCGCGACCACAGGTGATAGCCGGCGAACGCGTGCTCGGCGGCACGCCAGACGAGGTGGTGGGAGAAGCGGACGCCGACGTCGGCGGCGATCGAAGACGCGCGGTGCCAGGTGCGCATGGAGAAGATGAACAGCGTGCCCGCCGTCGCGAGGACGGGCCGTTCGTCCTTGTAAAGCTGCGGATCTTTCTTGCGCGTGCGGTGGGTCGGCCAGAGGGGCAGGTGGCGTGTCTTCTCCTGCGGGACGACGTAGGTCGGGCCGAGGTCCTGATCGACGTCTCCGTAGTAAAGGATCATGTTCACCTGCCGGAACGCGCCGTCGTCGCGCGGGACGACGAGCGTGTTGCCCTGGTAATCGAGGTGAAGTCCTTGCTCGAAATCGCCTGTGCCGGCGTACTTCGCCCAGACCGCCGCCTGCGAGAGCATCACGTCGCGCGTGCCGAGCAGTTTTTCGACGAATCCCACGATCTCAGGGTGGGTGCTGACGGCGTTCAGCGCGTCGCCGGCGAAGGGGAATTCGACCTGAAGGTGCTCGGGGTCTTCCAGGATCGACCCGTACCGCTCCGGCGTCGCCGCGAGTTCCTCGGCGGTGGGAAAGTAGCGAAGCAGGTTCTGCCGCGCCGCGGCGAGTTCGTCGGCGGTCAGAAAATCGGGGACGAAGACGAAGCCGTGCTTCAGCAGGCGGTCCGCGTGTTGGTCGTTGATGCGCACGGAAGTAATGTGCGCGAAGAGCCGGACGGCGGCAAATAAAAGGGGCCGTGCGTCTTGCGACGCACGGCCCCGGACAGTCCGTGTTTTTTCGACCAGCGGCAATCCTTTGCCGTCGATTCGGACACGCGGCGCGGGTTACCGAGCCGTGGCCATTGCTCCCGACGGCGAGCCGAGTCCTGCGCCGGCCGGCACGTAGCTGCCGCCGATGACGTCGTCGTCGAGGTGATAGCCCTTTTCGCCGTGAAGGCTGAGGTCCAGGCCGGTAAATTCGTCTTCTTCCTTCACCCTCAGTCCGATTGTGAATTTGATCGCGTAGGCCAGGACGAGCGAGACGACAAAGGCGAAGACGGCGGCAATCGTGACTGCAAAGACCTGCTTCATGAGCTGGCCTTCGACCGACGGACGGATCGCAAACACGCCGACGAGGACCGCGCCGAGCGCTCCGCCGACGCCGTGTACGCCGAAGGCGTCGAGCGAGTCGTCGTACTTGAAGACCTTCTTAAGCTGGCAACCGAAGTAGCACACCGCGCCGCCGATAAGGCCGAGCAGGATAGCGGACATCGGGGCGACGTGGCCGGCGCACGGCGTAATGACGACCAGGCCCGCGACCACGCCGCTGGCGAAGCCGAGGATGGTCGGCTTGCCGTCCTTGAGCCACTCGACCAGCATCCACGCAAGGCCCGCGGCGGCCGCGGCGATCTGGGTGTTGGCGAAGGCCAGGGCGGCGACGCCCCCGGCGACGGGCAGGAACGACGCGCCGACGCCGATCGCGCTGCCGGCGTTGAAGCCGAACCAGCCGAACCAGAGCAGGCCGGCGCCGATGAGTGTGAGGCCGAGCGAGTGGGGCGGCATCGGCACCTTGCCGTGGCCCTTGCGCGGGCCGACGACGAGGGTGATCGCGAGTGCCGACACGCCCGCCAGCACGTGCACGACCGTGCCGCCGGCAAAGTCCAACACCCCTTTCTGGAACAGGTAGCCGTTGACGTTCCACACCATGTGGGCCATCGGGCAGTAAACGATGATCGACCAGAGGGAGAGGAACAGCAGCAGCGGCCCGAAGCGGACGCGCTCCACCACCGAGCCGACGATCAGGGCCGGCGTAATGATCGCGAACATGCCTTGGAACATGGCAAAGACAAGTTCGGGCACACCGGTCGGCGCGGCGCCGACGGTGTCACCGGAGGTCAGGATGCCGTTCCACGACTGTTTCTCGCCGTCGCCGAACGCGCCGAGGCCGACGAGATTTTTGTCGAAGGCAATGATGCTGTTGGTTGCTTGAATCTTCTCGCCGGGCTTGGCGGGGTCGTCGTACTCGACGGTGCCGAGTGAGATGAGCGCCTTGGACCCGTCAGCCTGGTCGACGACGGGGAAGACCATGGCATAGCCGATGACGACCCAGATGACGCCGATGATGCCGCAACAGACCATGACGTTGAGGAACGTGTTGAGCACGTTTTTGGCCCGGGCCATGCCGCCGTAGAAGAGTGCGAGTCCGGGCATCATGAGCAGGACGAGAGCCGAGGAGACGAGCATCCAGGCGGTGGAGCCGGTGTCGATGTCTCCCTTCAACCACGGCGCGACCGGCGCCGCGGCGGGAGCCGCTTCCGCCGCCGCTGCAACGGCGGCCGCCACCGGGGGGGCGTCCTGTGCCAGTGCCAACGCCGGGACAACGAAACAAGCCAATAGAGCCAACGGCACCGTGAGCCACGCCCGACTACGATTCAACATGGACAGCCTCCGTCCTGAAGGAAAGAAAGTACGAAAACTCCGCCTGTCCCACGGAGCCCTCCGTGGAACCAATTACTTCTGGATCTGACTGAATGATCTTTGCACAGCGGCGGGGCATGCGCCCAGTTTCACTGTGTTGCCGCATCACCTTCGCAACCCCTATGCCACGTCCGTAAATGCGGTTCTGAACGCCACTGGGCGTTAGACTGCTCGTTTGTTACGCACAAAATTAGGCACGAGGGAACGAGCGACCCGTCGGCTGCGCGATTTTCGCGCAGTTGTCACGAGGGTTCACAATCGATGGCGATGACGGGCCCTCTTTGCAGCGGCGGCCGTCTATTAGGACTCTTGGCTCACCGGCGTTTCGCGGAGAAAGGGAAATGGCGCCATCAGTCTGCAACCTACCGTTGAACCGGCGCCGTCACGTTTGTTTCGCCCCCGCTTGGGCCGTAAGATGACGGTTTCCAATACTTTCAGCCAAGCGACGCCCCCAACATGCAGATTCGTAACTTTTCGATCATCGCCCACATCGACCACGGCAAGAGCACCCTCTCCGACCGCCTTTTAATGCGGGCCGGGGCCATCACGGAGCGAGAGTTTCAGAACCAGATGCTCGACGACATGGATCTGGAGCGCGAACGTGGTATTACGATCAAGGCATCGGCCGTCACGGTGTTCCACGAGCACAAAATGCCCGGAAGCGACGTGCCTGAGAAGTTCATGCTGAACTTCATCGACACGCCCGGCCACGTCGATTTTCATTACGAAGTCCAGAAAGCCCTTCAGGCATGTGAAGGAGCAATTCTTGTCGTGGATGCGACGCAAGGCGTGCAGGCACAGACAGTTGCGAATGCCTACGCCGCGATCGAAGTGGGGCTGGAAATCATCCCGGTCATCAACAAGATCGATCTGCCCAGCGCCGACCCAGTGCGCGTGGCGGAGGAAATCGAGCAAGTCCTCGGGTTCCCCGCTGAGGACGCGATTTTGGTTTCGGCGAAGACGGGGCAGGGAATCGACGAACTGATCAGCAAGCTGTGTGACCAGCTTCCTCCGCCGAAGGGCAAGCCGGAGCTTCCGACCCGCGCGTTGATCTTTGACAGCATCTACGACGACTACCGCGGCGTCATCACCTACGTCCGCGTGATCGACGGCGAAATACGCAAGGGCCAGAAGATCCGATTCATGGGCAACGGCAAGGAGTACCAAGTCACCGACCTTGGGAAACTCGTCCCCCGCCCGGCCCGCGTCGAACGCATCGGCACCAGCGAAGTCGGCTTCATCGTCGCGGCCATCAAGGACCTGCACGACGTCCGCATCGGCGATACCGTTACCGACGCCCTCGTTCCCGCCCCCGCGGCCCTGCCGGGATACAAGCCGATCCAGCAGATGGTCTACTGCGACTTCTACCCCGGCGGCAAGACCCAATACGAAGAGCTGCGCGACGCCATGGACCGCCTTCAGCTCAACGACAGCTCCTTCACCTTCGAGCCCGAAAGTTCCGACGCACTCGGTTTCGGATTCCGTTGCGGCTTCCTCGGCCTGCTTCACATGGAAATCATCCAGGAACGCCTCGAGCGCGAGTTCCACATTGAGGTGATCCAAACCGCGCCGACGGTCACTTACGAAATCCTATTGACCGACGGCACGACGACGCGCATCGACTCGCCGAGCGAACTGCCCAACCTCACGCACGTCGCCGAAATTCGCGAGCCGTATATTCAGATGAACCTCATCCTCCCCGGCGACGCCGTCGGGCACCTGATGAAGCTCTGCGAGGAACGCCGCGGCGTTTACAAAAAGACCGAGTACATCGGCGCCACCCGCGTCATGCTCCAGTACGAAATGCCCCTCGCGGAGGTGATTTACGACTTCTACGACCGCCTGAAGAGCAGCACCAAAGGCTACGGCACGATGGACTACGACCTCGTCGGCTTCCGCGTCGGCGACCTGGTCAAGTTGGACATCCTCGTCAACGCCGACCGCGTCGACGCGCTGAGCGTGATCGTCCACCGCGACCACGCCGAACAACGCGGCCGCAAGCTCCTCGTCCGCCTGAAGGAAGAAATCGACCGCCACCTCTTCGAAATCACCCTCCAAGCCGCCATCGGCGGCAAAATCATCGCCCGCGAGACCATCAAGTCCGTCGGCAAAAACGTGACGGCCAAGTGCTACGGCGGCGACATCACCCGCAAGCGCAAACTGCTGGAAAAGCAGAAAGAAGGAAAGAAGCGCATGAAGCGGGTGGGGTCGGTTGATATCCCGCAGGAGGCTTTTATGGCGATTTTAGAAAGTGGGGATTGATGCGACACGTCCGGGCGCGAGCAGTGCTAATTGGATTTGTCTGTGTAATCGTCATGGGCTGTGACGGACGCGTTTATCAACTGGACGTCGTCCCGCACCGCGAAACAGATTCGGCGCGTCAGCTCATACTCGCTGCCGTGGATAACGCCGTCACGCCTCACGGTCTACAACGTGAACCGACAACTCGGGCTTCTGGCACGTCATCGTCGCTAGTGAAGTATTTCATCGAAGAGCCTTCCGAATGGGGCAGCGGCTTTATTCACGTCATCGTCGAAGAACCAAGGTCAAACACGTTTCAGATCCGCCTCGGCTGCTTCCCGTACTTCGACTATCCGCTGGCGGCGGAACTGCGAAAGGATCTTAAGCAGCGAATGACCGATTACTTCGGGGATACTTCCGTCCGGGGCTTCTGATCACCACCATCGCTCGCATCGTTTGGTATAATGTCCAGTATGATCCACCGGTACGAGATCGACTCAATCCTCAAGCAAGTGGAAGGCTGGCCGCCGGAGGATCGGCAGGGGTTGGCGATGGAACTGCTGCGGCCTGTGCGGCCCAGCCCGGTTTCGCCCCCGCGGAAC
>JBKJRK010000633.1:0-6950 GCA_046593135.1 Tepidisphaeraceae bacterium
AAGTGCTCAAGGATGTGTTCATTCGTTTCAAAACGATGCAGGGACATCGGACGCCGTACGTGCCGGGTTGGGACTGTCACGGCTTGCCGATCGAGCACAAGATCCAGCAGGAACTCGGCCCCAAGCTCCGCGAGATGAGCACAGTCGAGGTCCGGCAGAAATGTTTCGCCTACGCCGACAGGTACGTGAAGGTGCAGAGCGAGCAGTTCCAACGCCTCGGCATCCTCGGCGACTGGGCCCACCCCTACATCACGATGGACAAGGCGTACGAAGCGAGCACGCTCGAGGTCTTCGCCCGGTTTGTCGAGGCCGGCCTGGTCTACAAGCAACTGAAACCCGTCCCGTGGTCGGTGGCGAATCAGACGGCGCTGGCCGATGCGGAATTGGAATACCAGGACGTCACCGACCCGAGCGTGTACGTCGAGTTTGAAGTCGAGCCGTCGAGCGCGCTGGCGAAAAGTCTCGGTAAACCCGCGTATTTTCTCGTCTGGACGACGACGCCCTGGACGCTTCCCGCCAACCTCGCCGTCGCGGCGGGGCCGAAGGTGCGGTACGTCGTGGTGGAATACCGCAAAGCCGGCGAAGACCGCCTCGGCATTGTCGCCGAGGAACTCGCCGAGCGCGTTCTGAAACGCGAAGGCGTCGAAAGCTACCGGCTGACCGACCGCGTGCTGACGGGCGAAGAACTCAGTGAGCAGGCCGAGTACCTGCATCCCTTCATCGAATACAAAGGCCGGGTGCTCACCGCCGACTACGTCACCACGACCGACGGCACCGGCCTCGTCCACACCGCCCCCGGCCACGGCGAAGACGACTACGTCCTGGGCGTCAGCCACGGCCTGCAGGTCTACAGCCCCGTCCTCGCCAACGGCCGGTTCGATGAAACCGTGCCGGAATTTCTGCGCGGCAAGACGACCAAGGAATCGAATCCGCTCATTGTCGAAGAGCTGAAGCGCCTCGGACGACTGCTGGCGGAAGAGCCGGTGCTGCACAGCTACCCGCACGACTGGCGCAGCAAGACGCCGATCATCTTCCGCGCGACGGAGCAGTGGTTTGTGGCGATGGATAAGCCGTTCGCGCCTTCACTCCCTCTCCCTCCGGGAGAGGGCAGGGGTGAGGGCTCGCGACCGGCAAGCGGCGCAACTTCCTCTCAAACACCTCCTCACCCTAACCCTCTCCCGGAGGGAGAGGGAATGGCGTTGCGGCGGCGAGCGATTTCAGTTGTTGCGAACGACGTTTCTTTCGTCCCTGATTGGGGGCAAAACCGCATGGGCGGCATGCTCGATTCCCGTCCCGACTGGTGCATCTCGCGCCAGCGGGCTTGGGGCTTGCCGATCCCCGTGTTCTACAACGAGAAAGGCGACGCGCTCCTCACGCCGGGCAGTGTCCGCGCGGTAGCCAAGCGATTTGCCGAAAAGGGCAGCGACGCGTGGTTCACCGATTCACCGGCCGAACTGCTCGGCGACTACGACCCGGGTGCGGAATTTCCGAAAGATCAGCTCCGCAAGGAGCGCGACATTTTCGACGTCTGGTTCGAATCCGGCTCGTCGTGGAACGCCGTGCTCAAAGCACGGGAGCCGGAGTTGACGTTCCCGGCCGATCTCTACCTCGAAGGCTCGGACCAGCATCGCGGGTGGTTTCAATTGTCGCTGTTGCCGAGCTTGGGCGCGACGGGGCGGCCGCCGTTCAAGCAGGTGTTGACGCACGGGTTTGTGGTGAAGCCGGACGGGAAGAAGGTCAGCAAGAGCGACAAGGAATACGTCACCGCGACGAAGGAAATTGAAACGCACGGCGCCGATCTGCTCCGGCTATGGTGCTGCAGCGTCGATTACGAAACCGACATCCCGACCAGCCCGAAGGTCATCAAGGATTTCGGCGACAAGTACCGAAAAATCCGCAACACCCTGCGGTATTTGCTCAGCAACCTGTACGACTTCAACCCCGCAACCGATTCGCAGGACCTCCCCGCCCACAGCCTCGACGGCTGGGCCGCGGGGGAACTCGATGCGCTGATTCGCAACGTCACCGAAGCGTACGACAAGTACCACACGCACGTCGCGTTCAAGCTCATCTTCGAGTTCTGCAACGTGCAGCTCAGCTCCATATACGGCAACGCGATGAAGGACCGCCTGTACTGCGAGGCCCCGAACGCCCCGCTCCGGCGGCGGGCACAGACCGTCATGCACCGCATGGCCGCGGCCCTGACCAAACTGCTCGCGCCGATGCTCGTGTTCACCGCCGACGAAGCGTGGGAACAGATCGTGCACAAGCCGGCTGGGGAGGAGGCGCTGTCGAGTGTCCACCTGGCGCTGCTGCCCAAACCCTCCGGCGACGAGCCGAGCGAAGAACAGAAAGTCGAATGGAAACGGCTGTTCGAGCTGCGGGATGCGGCGCTGTTGCAACTGGACGGGCTGAAAAAAGAAGTCGGCTTGAACAAGGCGCTTGAGGCTGAAGTCGTTTATGCAATCGAGGACGACGTCACCCGGCAAAAGCTCCAGGCGTACGGCGTCGATCTCGAAGACCTGGTCGGGGCCGGGTTCCATTCGTTCGTGGAAAAGCCGGTGAATGGCGCCGCGGTGTCGGTGAAGGTGTTCGACCGGCGTGAAACGTATCCGGCGTGTGCGCGCAGTTGGAAGCGAAGGCCGGACGTCGGAAGCGACCCCGAATACCCCGACCTCTCGCGCCGCGACGCCGCGGCGATTCGGGCGATCTCGAAGAATACGTAAAACTAAACTCCCACTCCCTCGTATGCGGGGGAGAGGGCAGGGGTGAGGGGCCTTTTGGAATCTGAGATTTGAGATCTCAGATTGCCGCCCCTCCCCCCAACCCTCTCCCCCGCGTACAGGGGAGAGGGGGAAGACAATCAATGCCTTCATCCCCCCTCAAACTCGCCGTTCTTCTCAGCGGGTCCGGCACGACCTTGCAGAACATTCTCGACGCGATCGCCGCCCGGCGACTCGACGCATCCGTCGAGGTCGTCATCGGCTCCAAGCCCGGCCTCAAAGGTTTAGAACGGGCGGCGGCTGCGAAAGTGATGAACTTCGTCGTGGAGCGTGCGGCGTTTCCGGACGTGGCGGAATTCAGCAAGCGAGTGTTCAGCCTGATCGACGACGCCAAGGCCGATTTGATCTGCCTGGCGGGTTGGCTATGCCTGCTCGACATCCCGGCGAAATACGCCGGGCGGGTGATGAACATTCACCCCGCGCTGCTGCCGAGCTTCGGCGGCAAGGGGATGTACGGCAAGCGCGTTCACCAGGCCGTCATCGACCACGGCTGCAAAGTGTCCGGCTGCACCGTCCACTTCCTCGACGCGACCTACGACACCGGCCCGATCATCCTCCAGCGCACCTGCCCCGTTCTCGACGACGACACCGCCGAGACGCTGGCGACGCGGGTCTTCGAGGAGGAAAAGATCGCGTATCCCGAGGCGATCCGGATGTTTCAGCAGGATAAATTGATCGTTGAGGGGCGACGCGTGCGTATGAAAGCCCCCTCACCCTAACCCTCTCCCGAAGGGAGAGGGAAAAAGAGGGAGAGGAACGAGACTACTCCACGTCCAATTTGGTGTACGACGCCGACCGGGCGTTTGAATCGAAGCCCGGCGGGGCGACGCGCGCGGGGGCGTGCGCGTATTTGCCCACATCCACCGCCGGCGGCAGTTGTTGCTTGCCGACCACGCGAAACGCGGACGTTCCGGTGTTGCCGCGCACTTCGCAGCCGAGCTCGCGGAGCATCCGGGCGGTCATGTGGTTGCAGTTGTTGGCAAAGCTGTAGTGCTCGGAATCCTTCACAAAGACGGCGTCGGTGACGGCGTTGTGCACGGGCTTGTCGGCGCCGCTACGGAAGCGCTGATCGAGCTCCTTGACGAGCGCGTAGACTTCGATGCGGTTGGCGTAGAGACGCCGGACGGTTTTGGGCGCGTAGGCGGGACGAGGCGTATCTTCGCCGGGCACGACGGTGAGAAACCGCCGCCCGATGCCGGATTGGCCGGAGATCAGCAGCGCGCCCAGCGCGTTGTGCGGCCCGCCCTTGTTGAGGGCGGCATAGCCGAAGTCGCCGAAGGAGTATTCGACGTAGCGCCCGTCGGTCGTCGGCAGCATAAGGCTGGAGTGAACGCCGTAATCGGTGAGGAACACGGTGACAGGGTCGACGGGGCGCGCTTCGGGACGGACGGTCGTTGCGCATCCGGTGCACAACGCGATCGTCAAGAGCAGTATGGACGAGATCCTTCTCATCGGTTCTGGCCTTTGCTTAATTGTGGGGAGGCGACGATTCCCTGTGCCCGATTCTTTTGTACCACGCGATTTCCGGGAGGCAAGCTCGCCGGGGAGTCGCGAACTGAAATTTCTATCAGCGCAGCCTGGGCGTGGTCGCTCGAAGCCGCTTCGACGTGAGGGATATCGGCGTGCGAGGGTGAATTCCTGTAGGGGCGAACCTTGTGTTCGCCCTATCTTCCGACTCCGAGCGAAGGGCGAACACAAGGTTCGCCCCTACGGAATGACACGGATTCCATCTGATTCCCGCGCCCACTGCCCCGGTTCGCGGCTGCCCGCAGGGCGGCAGGTCGCGCTCGACGCGCGAGAACCAACCGGAATCCGTATCACTTGCCGAGTTCGCGCCCGCGCTCCCGGGCGGCTTTCAAGGCATCGACGATGATGACGGGCATGTCCCGGGCTTCCATGTGCGAGACGGCCGCGTGGGTCGTGCCGCCGGGGCTGGTGACTTTCCGGCGAAGCTCTTGGGGCGAATCGGACGACGTCACAAGCATCTTCGCTGATCCGAAAGCAGTCTTCGTCGCGAGCTGATGGGCGTGCTCGGGCGACAGGCCCATTTCGACGCCGGCGCGGATCATGTGCTCGACGAGGAAAAAGACATAAGCCGGCCCGGACCCGCTGAGCGCCGTGACGGCGTCGATCTGGTCTTCCGCCACCTGAATGACGGTCGCCGCGGTTTCGAATAGCCGCCGGGCGGTAGCGACGTCGGCGTCGGTCGCATGCGCGCCGGGGGCGAGGGCCACCATGCCTTCGCCCACGAGCATCGGCGTATTCGGCATGGCCCGCACCACCCGCCATTTGCCTGTCCCGCCTAAATGCTTCTCGATAAATCCCGTGCTGATGCCCGCGGCGATGGAAACGATGAGCGTCTCCGGGCCCAGCGCCGAAGCGAGCGCCGCGAGGACGTCGCCCATGTGCTGCGGCTTGACGCTGAGCAGAACCGTGGCGGCGTCGCCGACGGTCGCGCGGTTGTCGTCGGTCGCCTCAATTTTCAGCTCGTTTTGGAACAACTCGCGCCGGGCCGCAGACGGGTCGGCGGCAATAATACGCCCCGGGCTCAGCAGGCCCGAACGGATAACGCCGCGGGCGATGGCTTCGGCCATGTTGCCGGCGCCGAGAATCGCAAGGTCGTGGGACATAAAGGGCATTGTGGGGCAAAAGAAACGGAGTTGGAAGGAATGCGGAATGATGAACGCGGAACGAGAAACGGGCAGAACCTATGAAATGCGAGGCCCATCCGCTGGACACCGCGAATAATGCACCGGCGGGAGACCGCTCGGAGCAATCGCGCATGGCTGATCGATACAAATCCAATTCCCGTCAGGGTTTCACGCTCATCGAGCTGCTGGTGGTCATCGGCATCATCGGCATCCTGACGGCCATCGCCATCGTCGGGTTCGGGGCCATGCAGCGGAGTGCGGCCAATAAAAAGACCGGGACGATGCTGGCCAACGCCGCGTCCATGCTCGCCGAGTACGACACCGCGACCGCCTTGCGGCGTCAGCCGGGCTACATGTGGGATATGTCGAATAGCGCGTACCCCACCGCCGGCTTCGACATCTGGCGCGACGCCGACCCGACCGTCTTGTTGCAACAGCGGCCCAAGGCCCTTCGTTCGCTCGACACCGATTCGCCGGACCGTGACGCCGCGCTCGTCCGCAACACCGCCGTCGTGATGGCGGAAATGCTGAAGACGCCCGGCGTGAAGAAGATGTTTACCCAACTGCCCGCCGAGTCCACCGCCGCCGTCGCCGGCGAACCCGTCAGCCCCGTCCTGCTCGACGGCTGGGGCAACCCGATCGTCTTCGTCCCCGCCTCCGGATTAGACGTCGTTCTCGGCGACCCCGCGGCGGCTTACGTCATCACCAGCGGCAAGACGTACCCGATCTTGGACCTGCCCCCCGGCACCCTCGCCCCCAACGCCCGCCCGTTCTTCGCCTCGGCCGGCCCCGACGGCATCCTCTGCTATGGCGACGTCAACGCCAACGACACCTACAACCCCGGCACCGACCTCCCCGGCGGCGACGACAACGTGTACTCGTTCGAGAACTAACATGAAGCGTAGTTGTCAGTTGTCAGTTACCAGTTGCCAGTTAGGAGCGCCACCGGTCCGCCGTCCCTGGCCACCGCCAACCGGCCACCGGCAACCGGTCCGCGGTTTCACCCTCGTCGAACTCCTGGTCGTTATCGGGATCATCGCCCTGGTCGCCATCATCGCCGTCCCCGCCTTCCGCGCCATGACGGGCAGCCGGAGCACGGAAGCGGCTCAGAACCAGATCTCCGCCGTCCTCGCCCGCGCCCGTACCGAGGCCTTGGGCGTGGAAGAACCCCGCGGCATCCTGTTCTACCGCGACCTTGATACTCAGCGCATCGGCATGATTTCCGTCCGCCCGGCCAACACCGCACCGCCGTATGAGCTTGATCTCGTCCCCGACCGCGACCCGGTTCTGCTCCCTGACGGCGTAGGCATCCAGTTCATCGACGACCTCCCGGACGACCGCTACATCGGTTTCAACACGCGAGTCGTCCCCGCCGGCAGCGCCGACGACACCGTTGTTCCCTACGGCGGCGTTGTTTTATTCGATCGTCAGGGGCGAGTGACGGTTGATGGCTACGGCTTTCGCATCCGCTATCCCGCTTCTCTGCCTTCCGTGCCCTTGCCTCGTGCAAGCGAAA